>JAEWGQ010000429.1 GCA_023388235.1 Actinomycetes bacterium
GTCGGGGGCCTTGCCGCCCGCGGTCCCGCCGTCCGCAGGCCCGCCGCCCGCAGGCCCGCCGCCCGGGAACGCTCCGCCGCCGGGGCCGCCCGCCATGCCGCCCGTGTGCTCCCCCGCCGTCACGGTGAGCACCTCGGTCGCGCCGGTGGCGTCCCCGCCCGTCGTGTACCCCGCGACCACGTCGCCGGAGGCCGTCGCCCCGGAGACGACCGTGTAGGTCGCGCCGTCCACGATGCCGGGCGCCGAGATCACCAGGGACCGGATCTCCTTGACCGGCGTGACGGTCGCGACGACTGCGCCGTCGGCGTCCAGCACGCCCAGGGTGGTCCCGGCGGGCTGCGCGGTGGTGAACGTCGCGGACACCCAGGCCTGGCCGTCCGTGCCGGGGACCATCGCCATCCCGGCCGACCCCGCGGCCACGAGCGTCCCGCCGGTGACGACCGGGGTGCCGTCGGCATCGATCGCGCCGTCGCCGTCGCCGGTGGGCCCGTGCACCACCACGGTGCCGCCGGACATCGTGAGCGCGCCGTTCGCGTCCAGGCCGTCGCCGTCGGCGTCGACGGACACGGTCCCGCCGGTGATGGTCAGGCTCGCGGTCCCGGCGTCGGCGGAGGCGTTGACACCGTCGTCCGACGCGACGACCGTCACGTCGCCGCCGGCCAGGGTGACCGCCCCGGCCTCCAGGCCCTCGACAGACGTGCGGACGTCGACGGTGCCGCCGGTCACGTCGAGCGCCACGTCCCCGTGCACGCCGTCGTCGCCGGACGCCAGCACCAGCTCGCCGTCGGTCACGGACACGATGCCGTCGGAGTGCAGGGCGTCGTCGGACGCGTCGACCGTCACCGACCCGCCGCCGACGACGACGGCGGCCCCGCCCTTCACGCCCTTGGTCGACACGTCCTCGGCGGCCGCCGCGGCGCTGCCGCCGCCCGCGCGGACGTCGAGCGCGCCGCCCGTGACGACGACGTCGGTCGCCGCCGCGACGCCGTCGCCCTGCGCCTCGACGGTCACGTCACCGCCGGCGAGGACGACGAACCCCCGGTCGGCGTGCTCGTCCTCGTCGGAGGTCAGGCCGTCGCCGCCGGCGGTGACGTCGAGCGTGCCGCCGTCGACCACCAGGTAGTCCTTCCCGCGGATGCCGTCGTCGACGGCGGTCACGGTGAGGTCCCCGGACGCCACGACGAGGCCGTCCTTCGACGTGATGCCGTCCTCGGTGCGGCCGGTGACGACGAGCGCCCCGCCGCCGGTGATCGTGAGGTCGGCCGTGCTGTACAGGGCGGCGTCCGGCGCGTCCTCGGCGTCCGCAGCGCTCTCGGCGTTCCCGGCGTCCGCACCGGCACCGGCGTCCGCACCGCCGTCCGCGTCGGCGTCCGTCAGCGCGTTCCGCGAGCCGTCGGCGAGCTCCACGACGGCCGACCCGGCGGACGCGACGACGAGCGCCGCGCCGGTGCCCGAGGTGATGTCCGCCCCGTCGAGCACGAGGTGCACCACGGCGTCCCCGGCGTCGACGACCACCTGCCCGTCCGTCAGCGTCCCGGTGAGGGTGTACGTGCCGCCGGCGGTGAGCGTCACTGTGGAGCCGTCCACGGTCACGGCGCCGGAGTCCGCGGTCGCGGTGTCCCCGGCCAGGGTGACGGTGGCGGTCGCGGCGCCCGGGTCCTCGACCTCGTGCACGTCGGCGTCCGCGGCCAGCACCTCCTCGGCGGTGGCGCCGGCGGCCACGTCGGTGGCGACGGCCGCGGCGTCCCCGTCCGAGGCGGCGGCCTCGACGGGTACCTCGGTGCCGCACCCCGCGAGGAGCAGGGCGAGCAGGACGGCGGGGGCGGCGATCAGGGGGCGGGTTCGGCGCACGGGGGTCTCCGTTCAGGGGGTGAGGGTGCGGCGCAGGGTGCGCCGCCAGGGGCGGTCGGCGAGCGTCGGGTCGAGGACCACGAGCCCGGTGGCGTACTTGGAGATGCGGGCGGGCCGGTGGCCGAGCGCCCAGAGCGCCCGGTCGGCGGCGGAGGCGCCGGCGACGCTCTTGGTCTCGACGACCGCGTGCGCCGGGACGGCGGCGGTGCCGGCGGCGCCGCGCCACTCGAGGCCGGTGTCCACCGTCACCCGGGCCCCGTCCGGCAGCAGCAGCGTGCGGCGGCGGTACCGGGTGGTGAGGGTCGGGCGCAGATCCAGGTCGCCGGCGGGCACGCCCTGGCCGCGCAGCGCCGCCCGGACGAACGCGATGCCGTCGCCGACCGCGTCCGGCGCGGCGGGGTCGTGCTCGCGGCGCTGCTTGACGGTCGTGCCGCGCGGCCCGCGGGTCTTGACCTCGAGCCAGCAGCCGCCGGTGTCGCGGTAGGTCCGGGTGCGCACCTTGTACCGCCGGCGCCGCCGCCCGGCCGCGCGCCGGAACGCGTCCAGGTCGGGCGTGTCGAAGTACACCGACTCGTACCCGAAGGCGTCGCGGCCACCGATGACGAGCCGCCGGGTGCCCGGCGGCAGCGCCCCGAGCAGGCCCGGCAGCGCGTCGAGCCCGAGCACGTACTTGCGGTCCACCCGCGTCAGCAGCGCCGCGGTGTCCTGCAGCTCGCCGAGGCCGACGGCGGGCAGGCCCGCGTAGCCGCTCACCGGCGCCCCGCGCTCTGCGGGAGCGGGCGCGCGGCGGCCGCGACCAGGTCGTCCACCGCGCCGCGCGGGCGCCGCTCGTCCCGCGAGAACCGCACGTCCACGACCGTCGTGTCGTCGACCAGGTCCAGCCGCTGGACCGACACCCCGTGCACCCGCGCCCCGAGCAGCTGCTCCAGGTGCGCCACGAGCGCGGCGCGGTCCGGCACGGCGCGGTCGAGGACCACCACCTGCTGCCCGTACCGCCGCAGCAGCCGCGGGTGGTCGCCGACCAGCAGGGCCAGCAGGATCAGCCCCATGAGGACGGGCGCCGTGCCCCCGAGCGACGAGCCCAGCCCGCCGATCAGGCCGAGGGCGAGCGCCGCGAAGTAGTAGGCGACCTCGCGCTGGTCGATCTCCGAGGACCGCAGCCGGATGATCGACAGCACGCCGAACAGCCCGAGCCCGAGGCCGGCGCCGACCGTGGCGGACGACAGCGCCCCGGCCACGGCCAGCACCCCGACGTTCACGCCGAGGAACGCGACGACGAGGTCGCGCCGCCGGTGCCGCGGGAAGTACAGGGCGAAGGTCAGGACGCCGATGGCGACGAGGTCGGCGGCGAACAGGACGGGGGCAGGCACGGGCACCTCGCGGGTCGGGGACGGACACCCGGTGGACCGGGTACGTCCATCACGCCGCGCGGTGCTGTGGGGGCCCTGTGCGCAGGCCGTGCCCGCCGTCTGAGTCGGCGGCGGGCACGGTGCGCGGGGCCGCTCCCGCTACAGGTACTGGCCGGTGCTCGTGACGTTCTCGATCCGGCGCGAGGCCTCCTCGCCCTTCTTGTCCTGGACGATCGTGCGGATGAACACGATGCGCTCCCCCTTCTTGCCGGAGATGCGCGCCCAGTCGTCGGGGTTGGTGGTGTTCGGCAGGTCCTCGTTCTCCTTGAACTCGTCGACGCACGCGGTCAGCAGGTGCTCGACGCGCAGCCCCCGCTGCCCGGTGGCGAGCAGGTCCTTGATCGCGGACTTCTTGGCCCGGTCGACGACGTTCTGGATCATCGCGCCCGAGTTGAAGTCCTTGAAGTAGAGGACCTCCTTGTCGCCGCTGGCGTACGTGACCTCGAGGAACCGGTTCTCGTCGTCCTCGGAGTACATGCGCTCGACCGCCCGGGAGATCATCGCCTCGACCGCCTCCGTCGCGGACCCGTGGTGCTCGGCGAGGTCGTCGGCGTGGATCGGCAGGTCGGGCGTGAGGTACTTCGCGAAGATCTCGCGGGCGCCCTCGGCGTCGGGCCGCTCGATCTTGATCTTCACGTCCAGCCGGCCGGGCCGCAGGATCGCGGGGTCGATCATGTCCTCGCGGTTGGACGCGCCGATCACGATGACGTTCTCCAGCCGCTCGACGCCGTCGATCTCGGCGAGCAGCTGCGGCACGATCGTCGTCTCGACGTCGCTGGACACGCCGGTGCCGCGGGTGCGGAACAGCGACTCCATCTCGTCGAAGAACACCACGACCGGGTGCCCCTGCGACGCCTTCTCGCGGGCGCGGGAGAAGATCAGCCGGATGTGCCGCTCGGTCTCCCCGACGTACTTGTTGAGCAGCTCGGGGCCCTTGACGTTGAGGAAGTACGACTTCGCCTCGCCGGCGTCCGCGCCGCGCGCCTGCGCCGTCGTGGCGGCGAGCGAGTGCGCGACGGCCTTGGCGATCAGCGTCTTGCCGCACCCGGGCGGGCCGTACAGCAGCACGCCCTTCGGCGGCTTCAGGCCGTGCTCGCGGAACAGCTCGGGGTGCAGGAACGGCAGCTCGACGGC
>JAEWGQ010000358.1 GCA_023388235.1 Actinomycetes bacterium
GCTCGCGGCGGGCGCGGCGCTGCTCGCCCTTCTGCTCGGCCTTCTTCTTGGTCGGCCCGAGCACCATGATCATGTTGCGGCCGTCCTGCTTCGGCATGCTCTCGATGAAGCCGAGCTCGGACACGTCGTCCGCGAGCCGCTGCAGCAGGCGCACGCCCATCTCGGGGCGCGACTGCTCACGGCCGCGGAACATGATCATGACCTTGACCTTGTCGCCGGCGGCGAGGAACCGCTCGACGTGGCCCTTCTTGGTGCCGTAGTCGTGCGGGTCGATCTTGAGCCGGAACCGGATCTCCTTGAGAACCGTGTTGCTCTGGTTGCGCCGGGCCTCGCGGGCCTTCATGTCTGCTTCGTACTTGAACTTGCCGTAGTCCATGATCTTGCAGACGGGCGGACGGGCGTCCGGGGCCACCTCGACGAGGTCGAGGTCGGCGTCCTGGGCCAGGCGCAGTGCGTCCTCCACGCGGACGATGCCGACCTGCTCGCCGTTCGGGCCGACCAGGCGGACCTCGGCGACGCGGATCCGATCGTTGATGCGGGGCTCGCTGATGTGGTGCTCCTCGAAGTCGCAGTGGGTGACCTCCAGGAACGAGGAAGGCCCCCGGTCCTGGGCACAGGCGGGGGCCGACGGTTCCACGGCGTCCCGAGCGAGCGGTACGCCGTCGGGCCGGGCTCCCGCGAGGGGCGCTCGGCCTGGACCGTGACCTGGACCCAGTCGCCGGACGAGCCGGGCGGTCGGGACTCAGGTGGGATGGACTCCACTTGTGCACCCGGGCCGTCCCACGTCCGCACCGGAGTGCGGGCACGGTCCAACCCAGGCCAGTCGCAGACGACTCTACCAGAGTCCCCGCGACCCTCGCGCGATCCCCCGGCGCGGCCCCGCCCGACGTGACACGCCGTCAGATCCCTGCTTGAACAGTTCCAGAAAGCGTGCGAGGGTGAGGTCATGCCCGTCGAGCAGCACACCCACGCCGCGGACGCCGCGACCGCGGTGCCGGACACCGCACCGGCCGACCTCCTGCGCCGCAGCGGGCTGCGCGTCACCGCCCCGCGCGTCGCCGTCCTCGAGGCGGTCGCCGGCCACCCGCACGCCGACGCCGACGCCGTCCTCACCCGGGCCCGCGCCACGCTGCCGACCGTCTCGGTCCAGGCCGTCTACGACGTGCTGCACGCCCTGACCGACGCCGGCATCCTGCGGCGCATCGAGCCCGCCGGGCACCCCGCCCGCTACGAACGGCGCGTCGGGGACAACCACCACCACGTCGTGTGCCGCACCTGCGGCGCCGTCGGGGACATCGACTGCGCCGTCGGCGCCGCGCCCTGCCTCACACCCGTGTCGACGTCCGGGTTCACGGTCGACACCGCCGAGGTCACCTACTGGGGCCTCTGCCCGGACTGCCGCACCCGCACGGACTGACCGCGCCCGGCGCGCCGCGCGCGCCGGCGCACCCCCACCCACCGACCACCGGCCGGGCGACCCCGCCCGCCCGGTCCCCGGCGCGCCCGCACGGGCCCGCCACCGAAGGAAGGAACCGCGTGACCCAGGTCCACCCCACCACCACGAACTCCGGCGCCCCCGTCGCGTCCGACGCGCACGCGCTGTCGGTCGGCGCCGACGGCCCGATCGTCCTGCACGACCACTACCTGGTGGAGAAGCTGGCGCAGTTCAACCGCGAGCGCGTCCCCGAGCGCGTCGTGCACGCCAAGGGCGGCGGCGCCTTCGGCACCTTCACCACCACGGGCGACGTCAGCCGGTACACCCGCGCCGCGCTGTTCCAGCCGGGCGTGACGACGGACATGCTCGCGCGGTTCTCGTCGGTCGCCGGCGAGCACGGCTCCCCCGACACGTGGCGCGACCCCCGCGGCTTCGCGCTGAAGTTCTACACGTCCGAGGGCAACTACGACCTGGTCGGCAACAACACCCCGGTGTTCTTCCTGCGCGACGGCATCAAGTTCCCCGACTTCATCCGCTCGCAGAAGCGCCTGCCGGGCTCGAACCTGCGCGACAACGACATGCAGTGGGACTTCTGGACCCTGTCCCCCGAGTCGGCGCACCAGGTCACCTGGCTCATGGGCGACCGCGGCCTGCCGCGCTCGTGGCGCACGATGGACGGCTTCGGCTCGCACACGTACCAGTGGATCAACGCGGCCGGCGAGCGGTTCTGGGTGAAGTACCACTTCACGACCCAGCAGGGCATCGACAACCTCACGGCCGACGAGGCCGCGCAGCTCGCCGGCTCGGACGCGGACCACCACATCCGCGACCTGTTCGAGCACATCGCCGACGGCGACTTCCCGCGCTGGACGCTGTCCGTCCAGGTCATGCCCTACGCGGACGCGGCGACGTACCGGTTCAACCCGTTCGACCTCACGAAGGTGTGGCCGCACGCGGACTACCCGCTGATCGAGGTCGGCGTCATGGAGCTGAACCGCAACCCCGAGAACTACTTCGCGCAGATCGAGCAGGCGACCTTCGCCCCGAGCAACTTCGTGCCGGGCATCGCGGCGAGCCCGGACAAGATGCTGCTCGCGCGGATCTTCTCCTACGCGGACGCGCACCGGTACCGCGTCGGCACCAACCACGCGCAGCTGCCGGTCAACGCCCCGCAGGCGCCCGTGCACTCCTACTCCAAGGACGGCGCCGCCCGGTACACGTTCGACGCGCCGGACGTCCCGGTGTACGCGCCGAACTCGGTGGGCGGCCCGGCGGCCGACCCGGCCCGCGCCGCGGAGTCCGGCGGCTGGGAGTCCGACGGCGCGATGGTCCGCGCCGCGGCCACCCTGCACCCCGAGGACGACGACTGGGGCCAGGCGGGCACGCTGTACCGCGAGGTGTTCGACGACGCCGCGCGCGCCCGGTTCCTCGAGACGATCACGGGTCACGTCGGCGCGGTGCGGAGCGACGTCATCCGCGCCCGCGCGATCCAGTACTGGACCCACGTGGACGCGGGCCTGGGCGCCGCGCTCGCCGCCGCGCTCACCGGGACCGCCCCGGTCGAGAACGGCGAGCCCGGCACCGCGAGCACCCCGGTCGCCTGACGCCGCACCGTGCCCACCACCCGCCGGGTGGTGGGCACGGCCGCGTCCGGCGGATGAGAGGATCGGCCGCATGAGCCAGACCCCCGACGCGGACACCGCCGCCCGCGACATCGCCGACGTGGCCGCGGTCGAGGTCATCACGACCGCCGCGGTGCACCTGATGAGCGCCGCCGCGGTGAAGTGCGGCCTCGCCGAGGACACCCCCGGCGCCGCGGGGCGCGACCACCTCGACCTGGACGAGGCGCGCAAGCTCATCACCGCGCTCGCCGCCCTGGTGACGGCGTCCGCGCCCGACATCGGCAACCAGCACGCCCGCTCCCTGCGCGACGGCCTGCGCTCCCTGCAGCTCGCGTTCCGCGAGGCCAGCCCCTACCCCGACGCCCCCGGCGAGGGCCCCGGGGAGAAGTTCACCGGCTCCGTCGTCTGACGCTCAGCGCGGGGCGGGCGCGGTCCGCACCGGCACGTCGTCCGCCCCGACCGGCGCCGGCGTGGGCACGACCCCCGCGGCGGCCGGCTCGGCGGGCACGGGCACAGGCACGGGGCCGGTGGGGCCGCCGGCGTCCCCGGATCCCCGGGCCGCGCCCCGACCCCGGCGCCGGACCAGCGCCAGCACGCCGAGGCCGAGCACCGAGAGCAGCAGGCCGACACCGCCGGCCGCCGCGAAGCCCGACCACGGACCGAACCCGTCGATCACCGCGCCGATCACGGGGGCGCCCAGGGCCGCGCCGACGGTGTTCGCCGTCCCGCTCCAGCCCATGACCTCGCCGCGCCGGTGCTCGGGCACCATGCGCACCAGCGACGCGTTGATCGACGACAGCGCGGCCGCGCACGGCAGACCCGCCACGACCACGGCCACCGCGAGCTGCGCCTGCGTCTGGGCGAACGTCGCCGGCAGCGTCGCGGCGCCCAGCAGCGCCACCAGGGCCAGCGGGTGCAGCTCGCGCCGCGCCCCGCCGTACACCAGGCCGCCGACGACCGACCCCAGGCACCACAGCGCGATCATCCAGCCCACGGCGGACTCGTGGCCCCAGCCGCGCAGCGCCGCGACGATGCCGACGTCCGTGCCGTTGAGGATCAGCGCCGCGGCGGACGCGGCGGCGAGCACGACCAGCAGGCCCGGCGTCAGCACGCGCGGCCGCGGACCCGGGGCAGGGGCCCCCGGCACCTCGCCCGGGGACCGCGTCGGCGGGTCGAACCACATGAGCAGCAGCCCGGCACCCACCGTCGCGATGCCGATGACGGTGAGCGCGGCGGTGGTCGACACCTGCGTCGCGAGCAGGACCCCGACGGTCGGGGCGAGCATGAAGGTCATCTCCGTGCCGACGGAGTCCAGCGCGTACGCGGTCTTCTGCTGCTCCGGCGGGACCAGGACCGCCAGCGACTGCCGGACCACCGAGAACACCGGCACCAGGAACGCGCCCGCGACCACGGCGGCCACCACGAGCGCCTCGTACCCGAGCCGCGGCGCCACCAGCCAGACGGCCGACTCGACCACGACCGACGGGATCAGCGCCCGGCGCAGGCCCAGCCGGTCCACGCGGCGCCCGCGCCACGGCGACCCGATCGCCACGCCCACCGTCATCGCGGCGGCCACCACGCCGGCCCGCCCGTACCCCTGCCCGAGCGGGCCCACCACGTGCAGCGTGAGCACGACACCGGTCATCGCGTGCGGGATGCGCGCGACGAAGGCGACGAGGACCAGGGGCAGGACACCGGGCAGCCGCAGCAGGCGGCCGTAGGGGGCGAGGGACACGGGCGGATTCTCCCCCGCGGCACGCCTGTCGGACGACAGGTTTCCACCAGACGGGCGCGCGTCCGGGGTGTGATCCCGGCCCACGCCGCGCACCGTCGGCCCGTAAGGTGGTGGTGTGACGTCTGCCACCGGGCCGGGCGACCCGATCGGCCAGCCTCGGCCGACCGGGACGCCGTCGTGGCTCCCGCAGGGCGCCGAGCGCGCCGCCGCCACCCAGCCGACCGCGCCCACGGCCGCCGTGCCGACCGGTGCAGCGCCGTCGGGGGCCGTGCCGCCCGGGGCAGCGC
>JAEWGQ010000020.1 GCA_023388235.1 Actinomycetes bacterium
GGCACGGACCGGGCGGCGGCGCTGCGCGCGCGGCGCCTCGTCCGGCGCGGCGACCTCGGCGGTCACGGGGGCGCTCGGCGCGGTGGCCGTGGCCGGAGCAGCGGTGCTCGGGGCCGCGGACGCGTCGGCGGGCTGCCCGGCGGCGCGGGAGGCCGCCCGGCGGGTCCGGCCGCCACCCTGGCGCTTCGCCTGGATGGCGTCGACCAGGTCGCTCTTGCGCATGCGGGACGTGCCGGTGACGCCGAGCTCGGCGGCCAGCGCCTGCAGCTCGGGCATGCGCATCGCGGAGATCGCGCCGCCACCGGCGGAGCCGCCGGAGCTCGTGCTCACGGCGGGCTCGATGGTGTCTGTCACGAAGGACCCTTCCCCCTCGTCGGGGACCGTCACCCGCTGTCGGGGCACGGTCCGCGTCCGGTCCTCCGTCGGGACCGGCGCCTCGGTGACGCCGCACGGGTCGCGCGTTCGCGTCGACTGCCGTGGGCTGGATCGTTCCCGGTCTCGGAGCTCATGGGACCCGTGCCTTCGGGGCGCGGAGCACGCGCGGCGCTGCACCCGAAAAAGGCTGAGCGGGAATCAGGACGAAGTCCGGGGAACGGCGCCAGCATACCACCGGCGCCGGCGCCCACGGCATGACCGCGGCGTGCTCACGGCAGCGCGCGCGAGGTCGCTCCCGCCGTGTCGAGGGCCGCCCGGACGATGCGCCAGCCGCCCATCGCCCCGCCGAACACCGCGGCCAGCGCGTCGTCCGCGTCGGTCGCCCCCGGCGCGTCCGCGACACCGTCCGTGGCACCGCCCGCCGCCCCGTCCAGGGCCCGCGCGAGCACCAGCACCGTCGGCCCCGCGCCGGACACCACGGCGGCCACGCCCCGGGCGCGCAGCGCGTCGACGAGCGCCATGCTCTCGGCCATCACGGGCCGCCGGTAGCCCTG
Organism: Actinomycetes bacterium; assembly: GCA_023388235.1. GTDB lineage: Bacteria > Actinomycetota > Actinomycetes > Actinomycetales > Cellulomonadaceae > Cellulomonas. Next base: position 930 of record JAEWGQ010000020.1, read on the forward strand.
GTGCAGCCGGTCCTCGGTGGCGGGCAGCAGCAGGTCGGGCCGCCGGCCGAGGGCCTCGACGAGCAGCGCCGCACGGCCCGCCTGGAACGCGGCGTCGGCGTGCGGGACGGTGGCGGGCAGCACGCCGCGGGCGTGCGCGGTGGCCAGGCGCGTGCCGGGCACGACGACCACGGGCGCGACGGCAGGGTGCACCGCGAGGCGCACGGCGTGCACCGCGCCGCCGGCGTCGTCGCACCACGCGACGGTCGCCCCGCCGAGCAGCGCCGGCGCGGCGTTGTCGGGGTGCCCCTCGAGCTCGGTCGCGAGGCGCAGCACCACGTCGTCGTCCAGCGACTCCGGCTCGGCGACGAGCGCGCGCGCCGCGAGCAGCCCCGCCACGACGGCCCCGGCCGACGACCCCAGGCCGCGGCCGTGCGGGATGCGGTTGCGGCAGGTCAGGTGCAGGCCGGTCTGCGGGGCACCCACGTGGTCGAGGGCGTGCCGCAGGGCCCGCACCACCAGGTGGTCCTCGCCGGAGGGCACGTCCTGCGCGCCCTCCCCCACGACGTCCACCACGACCTCGGCGGACCCGAGCGCGCGCACCTCGACGTCGTCGTACAGCGCGAGCGCCAGGCCCAGCGCGTCGAAGCCGGGCCCGAGGTTGGCGCTCGTCGCCGGGACGCGCACCCGCGCCCGGTCGGCTCCCAGTCGCACGGCCGGCCTCAGCCGAGACCGAGGGCCGCGGCGATCTCGACCACGTCGGGCCGCACGCGGGTGGTCTCGACCTCGCCGCCGTCCGCGGTGCGCAGCGCCCACTGCGGGTCCTTGAGCCCGTGCCCGGTGACCGTCACGACGATGCGCGCGCCGGCGGGCACCCGGCCCTCCTGCGCGAGCCGCAGGATGCCCGCGACGCCGGCGGCGGACGCCGGCTCCACGAAGACGCCCACCTGCGCCGACAGCACGCGGTGCGCGGCGAGGATCTCGTCGTCGGTCACGGCCTCGATCAGCCCGCCCGACACGTCGCGCGCGGCCTCGGCCTGCGTCCACGAGGCCGGGTTGCCGATCCGGATGGCGGTCGCGATCGTCTCCGGCTCCGTGACCGGGTAGCCCCGGACGATCGGCGCGGCGCCGGCGGCCTGGAAGCCCCACATCGCGGGGGTGTGCGTCGCCACGGCCGGCAGGTCCGCGCCCGCGTCGAGGCCCGCGTACTCGCGGAAGCCCTTCCAGTACGCGGTGATGTTCCCGGCGTTGCCCACGGGCAGCGCGTGGATGTCGGGGGCGTCGCCCAGGGCGTCGACGATCTCGAACGCGCCGGTCTTCTGCCCCTCGATGCGGTCGGGGTTCACCGAGTTCACCAGCTCGACCGGGTACGCCTCCGCGAGCTTGCGCGCGGCGACCAGGCAGTCGTCAAAGTTCCCGTCGACCTGCAGCAGCCGGGCGCCATGGGCCACCGCCTGACTGAGCTTGCCCATCGCGATCTTGCCGTCCGGCACCAGCACGGCGCACACCATGCCGGCGGCGGTCGCGTAGGCCGCGGCGGACGCCGAGGTGTTGCCGGTGGACGCGCACACCACGGCCTGCGCCCCGCGCCCGGCCGCCGCGGACATCGCGGTCGTCATGCCGCGGTCCTTGAACGAGCCGGTCGGGTTCATGCCCTCGACCTTGACGAACACCTCCGCGCCGGTGAGCGCGGACAGCGCCGGCGCCTCGACGAGCGGCGTGCCGCCCTCGCCGAGCGTGATGACGCGCTCCTGGACGTGGGCGGGCAGGCGGTCGGCGTACTCGCGGATCACGCCGCGCCACTGCTGTGCCATCAGGCTCCCTCGACTCGCAGGACGGAGACGACCGAGCGGACCGCCTCCAGGTCGTCGATCGCGGCCACCGTCGCGGCGAGCGCCGCCTCCGGTGCCTCGTGCGTGGTGATGACGAGGCTCGCGACGTCCTCGCCGGCCTCGGGGGTCTGCCGCACGGCCTCGATCGACACGCCGTGCTCGGCGAGCTCGGCGGAGACCTGCGCGAGCACGCCCGGGCGGTCCGCGACCTCGAGCCGCACCTGGTACCGGGTGCGGGCGGCGTCCGCCGGCAGCACCGGGAGGGCCGCGTACCAGGACTCGGCCGGGCCGCGCCCGCCGTGCACCCGGTGCCGCGCGGCGGACACGACGTCGCCGAGCACGGCGCTCGCCGTGGGGGCGCCGCCCGCCCCGCGGCCGTAGAACATGAGCTCGCCGGCGGCCTCCGCCTGCACGAACACCGCGTTGAACGCCCCCCGCACGCCGGCCAGCGGGTGCGCCGCCGGGACCAGCGCCGGGTGCACGCGCACCTGGACGCCCTCGGTGCCGTCCGCGGCCGTGCGGCGCTCGGCGATCGCGAGCAGCTTGATGACGTGCCCGGTGCGCCCGGCCCACGCGACGTCGTCGGCCGTGACGCCGGTGATGCCCTCGCGGTCGACGTCGTCCAGCGACACCCGCGTGTGGAACGCGAGCGACGCGAGGATCGCGGCCTTCGCCGCGGCGTCGAAGCCCTCGACGTCGGCGGTGGGGTCGGCCTCCGCGTAACCGAGCGCCTGCGCCTCGGCCACGGCGTCCCCGAGGTCGAGGCCGTCGGCGGCCATGCGGTCGAGCACGTAGTTGGTCGTGCCGTTGACGATGCCCAGCACCCGCTGCACGCGGTCGCCGCTCAGGGACTCGCGCACCGGGCGCACCAGCGGGATCGCGCCGGCGACCGCCGCCTCGAAGTACACGTCCACGCCGGCGGCGTCGGCCGCCTGGTACAGCGTGGGCCCGTCCTCGGCCAGGAGCGCCTTGTTCGCCGTGACGACGGCCGCGCCGTGCTCGATCGCCCGCAGCAGCAGGGACCGGGCGGGCTCGGTGCCGCCCACGACCTCGACGACGACGTCCGCCCGCGCCACCAGCGCGTCGGCGTCGGCGGTGAGCAGCGCGCGGTCCACGACCGGGTCGCGCTCGGCCTCGACGTCGCGCACCGCGATCCCGACGAGCTCCAGCGGGGCGCCGACGCGGGCCGCGAGGTCCGCCGCCTGCGTCGTGAGCAGCCGCACGACCTCCGTGCCGACGACGCCGCAGCCCAGCAGCGCGACCCGCACCGCGGGCCGGTCGCCGGTCGCGGACGTGACGGGTCCGACGGTCTCGTCGCGTGCGGTCACCGCGTGCACCTCTCGATCACGCCCGGCGGACCCGGGCCCCGTGGGGAGCGGCCCGGGGCGTCGCCGCCGGTCCGCGGCCCCAGGATAGGGGGCCGCCGACGGGCGCCGGGGGCGCATCCACACCGTGGGCCGCGGCTCCCGCGGGCGGGCGACGGGACAGCGGACGGACGGCGTGCGGCGGGCGCAGCCGACGGGCGGCCGCAGCCGGCGGGCGGCCGGGCGCGCGCCCGGGTCAGCCCAGGTCGAGCGCCAGCAGGTCGTCCTCGGTCTCGCGCCGCACGAGCACGCGGGTGGCGCCGTCGAGCACCGCCACGACCGGGGGCCGCGGGACGTGGTTGTAGTTCGACGCCATGGACCGCCCGTACGCGCCGGTCGCGGCGACGGCCAGCAGGTCCCCGGGCGCGACGTCGGCGGGCAGCTGCACCTCGTGCACGACGATGTCACCGCTCTCGCAGTGCTTGCCGACGACCCGCGCCAGCACCGTCTCGTCCGCGCCGGCACGGGACACGAGGGCCGCGTGGTAGTGCGCGCCGTACAGCGCGGGGCGGATGTTGTCGCTCATGCCGCCGTCCACCGACACGTAGAGCCGCACGCGGCCGTCGTCGAGGCGCACCGGCTTGACCGTGCCCACGGTGTACAGCGTCAGGGTGGTGGGCCCGGCGATCGCGCGTCCGGGCTCGAACGACAGCCGCGGCACGGCCGTGCCGAGCGCGGCGCACGTGGCGTCCACGGTCGCGGCGAGGTCCTTCGCGATCCGCTCCGGGTCGAGGGGCACGTCGCCGGGCAGGTACGCGATGCCGAAGCCGCCGCCGAGGTCGACCTCGGGCGCCAGGTACCCGGTGCGGGCGGCCAGCTCGGCGCGCAGCCGCAGCACGGCGACGGCGGCGACGGCGAACCCCTCGGGGTCGAGGATCTGCGAGCCGATGTGCGAGTGGATGCCCAGCAGGTGCAGCTCCGGCGCGGCCACGACCCGCTCGAGCGCGGTGAGGGCCGGGCTGGTGCCGTCAGGGCCGGGCGCGACGGACAGGCCGAACTTCTGGTCCTCGTGCGCGGTCGAGATGTACTCGTGGCCGCCGGCGTGCACGCCGGTGGTGACCCGGACCATCACGGGCGCGGGCGCCGCGCCGGCACCGCGTGCCCGCACGGCGGCGGCGATGCGGTCCACCTCGCCGAGGGAGTCCACGATGATCCGGCCCACCCCGGCGTCGAGCGCCCGGGCGATCTCGGCGTCGGACTTGTTGTTGCCGTGCAGGCCGATGTCCGCGCCCGGCACCCCGGCGCGCAGCGCGACGGCGAGCTCGCCGCCCGTGGCGGTGTCGACCCGCAGGCCCTCCTCGTGGGCCCAGCGCGCGACGGCCACGGACAGGAACGCCTTGCCGGCGTAGTAGAGGTCCACGCCGGCCCCGGCGAACGCCCGCTCGAACGCGGTGCGCAGCGCGCGCGCCCGGGTGCGGAACGCGGCCTCGTCCAGGACGTACGCGGGCGTGCCCTGGGCGGCGGCGAGCGCGCGCAGGTCGACGCCGCCGACCGCGACGGCGCCGTCCGCCCCGCGGGTCGCGGTCGCGGACCAGGGCAGCCCGAGCGCGCCCGTGCTCACATCCGCTCCGGCGCGCTCACCCCGAGCAGCCCGAGGCCGTTCGCCAGGACCTGCCGGGTGGCGTCGTTGAGCCACAGGCGCGTGCGGTGCACGTCCGAGACCTCCTCGTCGCCGAACGGCAGCACCCGGCGCTGGTCGTACCACTTGTGGTAGGCCCCGGCGAGCTCCTCGAGGTACCGGGCGACGCGGTGCGGCTCGCGCAGCTCGGCGGCCTGGGCGACGATCCGCGGCAGCTCGGCGATCTTGCCCAGCAGCACGGACTCGGTCGCGTGGTCGAGCAGGGCGGCGTCGAAGCCGTCCTCGCGGCGCACCCCGGCGTCGGCGGCGTTGCGGGCGACCGAGCAGGTGCGGGCGTGGGCGTACTGCACGTAGTACACCGGGTTCTCGTTCGTGGCCCGGGTGAGCAGGTCGAGGTCGAGGTCGATCGAGGAGTCCGTGGAGGACCGCGCGAGCGAGTAGCGGGCCGCGTCCACGCCGACCGCGTCCACCAGGTCCTCGAGCGTCACGACCGTGCCGGCCCGCTTGCTCATCCGGACGGGCTCGCCGTCCTTGACCAGGTTCACCATCTGCCCGATGAGGATCTCGAGGTTGACGCCCGGGACGTCGCCGAACGCGGCGCAGGCGGCCATCATCCGGCCGACGTAGCCGTGGTGGTCGGCGCCGAGCATCATGATCGCCCGGTCGAACCCGCGCTCGCGCTTGTCCAGGTAGTACGCCAGGTCGCCCGCGATGTACGCGGCCTCGCCGTCGGACTTGACGATGACGCGGTCCTTGTCGTCGCCGAACTCGGTGGTGCGCAGCCACGTCGCGCCGTCCGCCTCGTACACGTGGCCGAGCTCGCGCAGGCGCGCCACGGCGCGGTCGACGGCGCCGTTCTCGTGCAGCGAGTCCTCGTGGAAGTACACGTCGAAGTCGACGCCGAACTCGTGCAGCGCCTGCTTGATCTCGCCGAACATGAGGTCGACCCCGCGCGCGCGGAACACCTCCTGCGCCTCGGCGTCCGGCAGGGTGCGGGGGTCGGGGTCGCCGGCCGCGACGGCCTGGGCGATCACGGTGTCGGCGATGTCCGCGATGTACTGGCCGCCGTAGCCGTCCTCCGGCGCCTCCTCGCCCTTCGCGCGGGCGAGCAGCGAGCGGGCGAACCGGTCGATCTGCGCGCCGTGGTCGTTGAAGTAGTACTCGCGGGTCACGGCCGCGCCGGACGCCTCGAGCACCCGGGCGAGGCTGTCGCCGACCGCGGCCCAGCGGACGCCGCCGATGTGGATCGGGCCCGTGGGGTTGGCCGAGACGAACTCGAGGTCGATCCGCTCCCCCGCCAGGGAGGCGTTGCGGCCGTACCCGGCGCCGTCCTCGACGACGGCGCGCGCGAGCTCGCCCGCGGCGGCGGCGTCCAGCGTGATGTTGAGGAAGCCGGGCCCCGCGACGTCGACCTTCGCGACGCCGGGGGTGTCGGCCAGCCGGCGCGCGAGCTCCTCGGCGAAGGCGCGCGGGTTCGTCCCGGCCTTCTTCGCGAGCTGCAGCGCGACGTTGGTCGCCCAGTCGCCGTGCTCGCGCTGCCGGGGTCGCTCCACGTGCACGGTGGCGGGCAGGTCGTCGGCGGCGAGGGCGAAGGTCCCGTCGGCGACGGCGCCCGCGAGGGCGGCGCGGAGGGACTCGGAGAGCTCAGCGGGGGTCACCGGACAAGCGTAGCGACGCCCCGGGGGCACCCCGACCGGTCGTCCACACCCCCGGCCCTCACCGGGCGGGGCGCGGGCCCCAGGTGTCCTCCAGCATCACCGGCCGGCAGGCCACGGTCGCCGCGCCGGCCAGCACGACCAGCGTCCCCAGCAGGAACAGCAGCGCCGCCGTCCAGGTCCCGGTCGCGTCGTACAGCACGCCGACCAGCAGCGGCCCGGTCCCGGCGATGGCGTAGCCGACGCCCTGGGTGAAGCCGGACAGCGACGCCGCGCCCGCCGACGTGCGGGTGCGCAGGTTGATGAGCGCGAGCAGCACCGGGAACGCGCCGGGGCCGATGCCGCCGAGCAGGATCCACAGCCACACGGGGCCGCCGGGCGCCACGAGCAGCCCCACGTAGGCGGCGGCGAAGCACGCGACGAAGAACACGACGAGGCCGATCGGGTTGCGCATCCGGGAGGCCGCGATCGGCGCGACGAGGGCCGGCGGCAGGCCGAGGATCGCGAACACCGACAGCCACACCCCGGCGGCGTGCGGCGACGTGCCGCCGTCGATGAGGATCTGCGGCAGCCACGCGAACATCGCGTAGGAGTCCAGGGAGTTCATGGCGAACGTCACGGCCATGCCCCAGGCCAGCGGGCTGCGCCAGACGCGGCCGCCGGACCGGTGCCGGGACGTCAGCGCCGGCGTGGTGGCGGGCGCGCGCCGCAGCAGCCCCGCCAGGTCCGCGCGGGCCGCGGCCGACCGCACGATCACCACGAGCCACGGCACGGCCGCGAGCACGCCGACGGCCGCCCACACCGACAGGGACGTCCGCCAGCCCAGGCGCTCGGCGACCGGGACGGCCAGCAGCGCGGGCAGGGCCGTGCTGAACGTCATCGTCACCGAGTACACCGACGTCACGACGCCGATCCGGTCCGGGAAGTACCGCTTCACCACGGGCGGCAGCAGCACGTTGCCCATGCCCATGCCCGCCAGCGCGATCACCGACCAGCCGAGGAACCCGACCGCCGTCGACGTGCCGGACCGCACGACCTCCCCCAGCACCGACAGCAGCATCGCCAGCACCAGCAGCGGCTCCAGCCCCAGGCGCCGCGCCAGCACGGGCGTGAGCGAGCCGAACACCGCGAACGACACCACGGGGATGGTCCCCAGCAGCCCCGCCTCGGTCGCGGACAGGGCGACGTCCGCGCGCACCAGGTCGAGGATCGGCGACACCGACGCGACCGCGATCCGCAGGTTCAGGGCGAGCAGCACCACGCCCAGCAGGACGACGCGGCGACCCCGCCACGGGGCGGGGGTGCCGGCGGGCAGCGGGGATGACGGCATGCGACCTCGTTCGGGCGGCTCGGGAGGCGCGCGGCGGTGGGCGCTGGCGGACGGGTGCCCCGTTCGTGTTGAATCGCGGCACAACTGACCAGGGAGACTACTCCGCATGACGCGACGCACCGGCCTCATCGACGCGACGGTGGCCCGGCTCCGGGCCCGGATCACGTCCGGCGACTGGCCGGTCGGCACCCGCATCCCGCCCGAGCCGGCGCTCGTCGAGCTGCTGGGCGTCGGCCGGAACACCGTCCGGGAGGCCGTGCAGTCGCTGGTGCACGCCGGCCTGGTCGAGCGGCGGCAGGGGTCGGGCACCTACGTGCTGTCCGCCTCCGAGCTCGCGGTCAGCATGAGCCGCCAGATCGCGGACGCCCGGCAGCGCGACGTCATCGAGGTCCGCCGCAGTCTCGAGGTCGAGGCCGCCCGGCTCGCCGCGCGCCGCCGCACCACCGCCGACGTCGCGACCATGACCACGCTGCGCGACGAGCGCGCCGAGGCGTACCGCTCCGGCCAGCTCGACCGGATGGTCGACGCCGACCTCGCCCTGCACCGCGCGATCGCCCGCGCCGCCCGCAACCCGGTGCTCCTGTCGCTGTACGAGAACCTCATCGACGCGGTCACCGACAACATCCGGTTCAACTTCGCGCACCTGCAGGACGGCGACAACCACGACGGCCTCGTCGAGGCGATCGCGGCCGGCGACGACACCCGCGCCGTCGACGAGACCACCACGTACCTGTCCGGGCTGCTCGGCGAGGACTGACGGCGCGGGCCGCCCGGCGCGGTCTGCTCGGCGACCGCCGCGGGCCTGGTAGTCTCGTGCACCGCCCGGTCCTCGCGGCCGGCGCAGCGCCCTCGTAGCTCAGTGGATAGAGCGTCTGCCTCCGGAGCAGAAGGTCGTAGGTTCGAATCCTATCGAGGGCACGCAGCACGAGGCCCGGCACCCGCGGATGCCGGGCCTTCGTCGTGCCGGGACCCGCTCGTGCCGGGACCCGCTCGTGCCGGGCGCCCCGCCGCGCCGGCGCCCGGGCCGGGCCGGCGACCGGCAGGATGTGAGCGCGCACACCCGCGCGCACCGCCGCCCGCCCCGCGCCACCCGTCCCACCCGGAGGACCCGCCCGTGCCCGACTACGCCGCCACCCGGCGCGCCAGCTACGCCGCGTACGTCGTGCAGGCGATCGTCAACAACCTGGCGCCGCTGCTGTTCATCGTGTTCCACACCCGGTTCGACCTGCCGGTGGCGCAGCTCGGCGGGCTGGCCGCCCTGAACTTCGGCGTGCAGCTGCTGACGGACCTCGCGGCGATGAGGGTCGTGGACCGGATCGGCTACCGCCGGCCGCTGGTGCTGGCGCACGCGCTCGCCGCGCTCGGCCTGGTGCTGCTGGCCGTGCTGCCGGGCGTGACGCCGGACCCGTTCCTCGGGCTGTGCGCGGCGGTCGTCGTCTACGGCGTCGGCGGCGGGCTGCTGGAGGTGCTGGTCAGCCCGGTGGTCGAGCACCTGCCCTCGCCGCAGGAGCACAAGGCCGCGGGCATGGCCCTGCTGCACTCGTTCTACTGCTGGGGCCAGCTGGCCGTGGTGGTGGGGACGACGGCGCTGCTCGCGGTCCTGGGGACGGACCTGTGGCCGGTGCTGCCGGTGCTGTGGGCGGCGGTCCCGCTGGTGAACCTCGTGGTGCTGCTGCGCGTGCCGATGCCGCCGACCGTCGCGGAGGAGGACCGCACGTCGCTGCGGTCGCTGGTCGGCACGCCGCTGTTCCTGGCGGCGCTCGTGCTGATGATGACCGGCGGTGCGGCGGAGCTGACGATGTCGCAGTGGTCGTCGTTCTTCGCCGAGCAGGGCGCGGGCGCCGGCAAGGAGGTCGGCGACCTGCTGGGGCCGGGGCTGTTCGCGCTGCTCATGGGCCTGGGCCGCTTCGCGTACGGGCTGTGGGGGCGGCGGGTCTCCCTGCGGGTCGTGCTGGTGGCGTCCAGCGCGGCGGCGGCGGTCTGCTACGTCGTCGCCGCCACCGCGAGCACGCCGGCGGTCAGCCTGCTGGCGTGCGCGCTGTGCGGGCTGTCCGTGAGCCTGCTCTGGCCCGGGACGTTCTCGCTGACGGCGGCGCGGTTCCCCCTCGGCGGCGCGGCGATGTTCGCGCTGCTGGCCCTCGCGGGCGACGCCGGCGGCACCCTCGGCCCGTGGAGCGCCGGGCTGCTCGCGGCCGCGGCGGACGGGCCGCTGGCGGGGCTCGCGGACG
>JAEWGQ010000106.1 GCA_023388235.1 Actinomycetes bacterium
CGGCACCGGCCCCGCCGCGGGTCGCGACGGGGCCGGTGCGCCGGGTGGGGTCGGGGGCTACAGGCCGAGCCAGCCCTTGATGGGCTCGATGAGGAAGTACGCGACGAACAGCACGGTCGCCACCCACATGAGCGGGTGCACCTGGCGGATCTTGCCCATCGCCGCCTTGATGACGACGAACGAGATGACGCCCGCGCCGATGCCGACCGTGATCGAGTACGAGAACGGCATGAGCACGATGGTGAGGAACGCGGGGACGGCGACCTCGAAGTTCTTCCAGTCGATGCCGGAGACCTGCATGACCATGAGGAAGCCGACCACGACGAGCGCCGGGGTCGCGGCCTCGAACGGCACCATGTCGACCAGCGGGGACAGGAACGTCGCCAGCAGGAACGCCAGGCCGGTCGTGACCGAGGCGAGGCCGGTGCGCGCGCCGTCGCCGACGCCGGCGGCGGACTCGACGTACGAGGTGTTCGACGACACCGAGCCGGCGCCACCCGCCGCGGCGGCGAGCGAGTCGACGATGAGGATCTGCTTGGTGCGCGGCGGGTTGCCGCCCTTGTCGAGCAGGCCGGCCTCGCCGCCGACGGCGACCATCGTGCCCATCGTGTCGAAGAAGTCGGCGATCATCACCGAGAACACCAGGAGCACGACGGCGACGATGCCGATCTTCTCGATCGAGCCGAACAGCGAGAACTGGCCGAGCAGCGAGAAGTCGGGGGTCGCGACCACGGAGTCCGGCAGGGCGGGGACGTTCAGCTCCCAGCCGCCCGGGTTGTCGGGCGTCTGGCCGCCGATCTTGCCGACCGCCTCCACGACGATCGCCAGCACGGTGGACGTCACGATCGCGATGAGGATGGCGCCCTTGACCTTGCGGGCCATGAGGATGATCGCGAGGAACAGGCCCACCACGAAGACGAGCAGCGGCCAGGACCCGAGGGAGCCGCCGATGCCGAGCTCGACGGGCGTGGCCTGGCTGAACGGGATGCGGACGAAGCCCGAGTCGACGAGGCCGATGAACGCGATGAACAGGCCGATGCCGACGCTGATCGCGGTCTTGAGCTCCATCGGCACGGCCCGGAACACGGCCTCGCGGAAGCCGGTGAGGACGAGCACCAGGATGATGAGGCCCTCGAGCACGACGATGCCCATCGCGTCGGCCCACGTCATGTCGGGCAGCGCGGCGATGGAGTACGTGACGACGGCGTTCAGGCCGAGGCCGGCCGCGAGCGCCAGGGGGAAGTTCGCGACGACGCCCATGAGGATCGACATGACGCCGGCGACCAGGGCGGTGGTGGCCGCGATCATCGGGATGTTCGGCTCGCTGCCGCCGCCGAGGAACGACCCGGAGCCGTCCTGGACCGTGCCGATGATCAGCGGGTTCAGCACGATGATGTAGCTCATCGTGAAGAACGTGACGAGGCCGCCGCGGATCTCGGTGCCGATGGTCGACCCGCGCTCGGAGATCTTGAAGAACCGGTCGACCGCGTTCTTCGGCGCAGGCGGCGCCGACACGGAGGACCCCGTGGAGGTGGAGGACATGCGCGCAGTGTGGCAGAACCGTGTGCGCGCGGGCGGCGGGTGTCCACGGCACGTCACGTGCCGGAAACACGCCGCTCTCCCGGGCCGGGACGCCGGCCCGGGAGGGGGGCTCAGACCACCAGCACCGACGCGTGCCCGCGCCCGTACCCGGCGACCTCGACCTCCAGGTCCAGCCGCCGCACGTACGCCAGCACCCACTGCGCCACGTCCGAGGGCAGGGGCTCGCGCGGCGCGTAGACGCCGTCGAGCTTGAGGTGCGGGGCGTCGCCGACGTTGAACAGGGCGGCGGTGACGTTGAGGATCTCGGCGGCGTTCTCGGCCAGCGCGGAGGGCAGCTGCTCCTCCTCGACGGCCGTCTGCGCGGTGCGTGCGGGGACCAGCGCGATGGCGGCGCCGAGGTGCGCCGCGAGCGGCAGGTCGAACAGCACGAGGGCCTTGAGGGCCAGCAGCCGGTCCACGTACACGCCGACCTGGGCGCCGCCGTTCAGCACGGGGTCGACCATCGGGCCGCCGGTGGTGACGGTGATCTCCCGGCCGATCAGGCCCTCCCAGAGCTCGCGGACCTCGAGCGCCGCGGGCAGCGGCGTCTGGGCGCTCACGCGAGCACCGGCTCGATGGCGTCGCGGAACGTGTCCGCGGTGAACGGCTTCGCGATGAGGAACAGCGCGCCGGCCTCGTCCGCGAGGGTCCGCATCTCGTCGGAGCCCTCCGAGGTCACGAAGCCGAACGGGGTGCTGAACCCCTCGGCGCGCAGCCGGCGCAGGAACTCGATGCCGGTGAGGTTCGGCATGTTCCAGTCCGACAGCACGACGTCCGGTTCGTCCGCGCGCACGGCCTCCAGGGCCTCCTGGCCGTCGGACGCCTCGCGGACCTCCCAGTCGTAGCCGGCCTGGCGCAGCGTGCGGATCACGATCTGCCGCATGACGCGGCTGTCGTCGGCGATGAGCACGCGGATCATGCTCGTCACTTCCCTTCGGGTGTGCGGGTCCGCGGCCGGGGCCGCGGGAGGGCGGTGCTCGCGGTGGGCCGGCTCAGGAGAGCCAGACCACCACGACGATCGGGCGGCCGTGCCAGTCGAGCCGCAGCTCGTGCGCGAGGGCCGTGCCGGGCAGGTCCGGCAGCGCGGGGGCGACCTGCGGCAGCCCCAGGGTGCCGGGGTGCGGCAGCAGCGCCTTGACGTTGCCGCCGACGACGTTGGCGACCTCGCCGAAGGCGTCGACCAGGTCCTCGGGGCCGACGGGCTCGTCCGCGCCCATGCCGAGCAGGGCGCGGGTCAGGGCGTGCGCGGTCGCGGTGTCGGTGCGCACGGCGGCGCCGCCCGCGACGTCCCCGTGCATCTCGACCCACGCGACGAGCGGCTCGACGGAGGCCGGGACCTCGCCCTCCCAGGGCAGCAGGTGGCCGGGCTCGCCGTCGACCATCGCGGCGAACACCTCCTCGGCGATCGCGTAGACCTGGTCGTGCGCGACGGTGGCGGCGGTCATGCGAGCTCCTCGGCAGGGACGAGCCCGAGCAGGTCGAGCTTGTCGCGGATGGCGTCCGTCGTGAACGGCTTGATCAGGTACTCGTGGGCGCCGGCCGCGAGCGCGCGGACGATCTGCCCGTGCTCGCTCTCGGTGGTGACCATCATCAGCGTGATGCCCCGCCAGGCCGGGTTGGCGCGCACGCGGGTGACGAACGTCAGGCCGTCCATCACGGGCATGTTCCAGTCGATGCAGGCGAGGTCGACCTCGTCCCCGGACTCGAGGACGTCGAGGGCCTCCTGGCCGTCTCCCGCCTGCACGGTGGAGAACCCGAGGTCCTCCAGGGCGCCCGCGACGATGCGCCGCATCGTCCGGGAGTCGTCGATGACCAGGGCTCTCATCGGGTCACTCCTTGGGGGAAGGCCGGGCCGGCGGGTCCGGCCGGCCGCAGTCGGGTGGTCGGCGGGGTGGCGGCGGCCGGTGCGGTGACCGGCCGTCCGAAGGGGGTGGTCGCCGCGGCGGCCCGGGGTGCGGGCCGGGGGTGCGGCACGAGGCCGGCGTGCACGGGCCGGTACACGGAGCCGCGCTCGACGGGCACGCGCTCCCAGTCGCCGTCGACCCCGATCGTGGTCTCGGCGGCGCCCAGCACCAGGAAGCCCCCGGGCTTGAGCACGCGGTGCACGCGGGACAGGATCGAGCGCTTCGTCGCGAGGTCGAAGTAGATGAGGACGTTGCGCAGGAACACGAGGTCGAACGGCCCGGCCGGCGGCAGGTCCAGCAGGTTGTGCTTCTGGAACGTCACGGAGCGGCGCAGCGCCTCGGAGATCTGCCAGTCCGTGCCGGAGCGCTGGAAGTGCCGCACGAGCATGGGGGCGGGCAGGCCGCGGTTGACCTCGAGCTGCGAGTACCGGCCGGAGCGGGCCTGGGCCAGCACCTGGTCGGACAGGTCGGTGGCCGTGATGTCCACGCGCACGCCGGGGCCGAGCACGTCGGCCAGGGTCATGGCGATGGAGTACGGCTCCTGGCCGGTGGAGCAGGCCGCGGACCACACCCGCACGGAGTCGAGCACCGGGCGGTCGGCGCGCAGGGCGGGCACGACGTGGGTGCGCAGCGCGCTGAACGGGGTGGCGTCGCGGAACCACGACGTCTCGTTCGTGGTGAGCGCCTCGACGATCGCCGCGAGGTCGGCCTCGCGGCCGCGGGCCCGCACCTCGCGCACGTAGGCGTCGACGCCGGGGTGGCCGCCGTCGCGGGCGAGCGGCAGGAGCCGGCTCTCGACGAGGTACTCCTTGCCGGCCTCGAGCTGGATCGCGCTGCGGCGCCGCACGACGTCGGCGACGAACGCGAAGGTGTCCTGGGTCAGGCTCACGGCCGACCTCCGATCGGGACGGCGGGGGCGGCCCCCGAGCGGGCGAGGACGGCCTCGACCGCGGGGGCGACCTCCCGCAGGGGCAGGACGCGGTGGGCGAGCCCGGCGGTGGCGACAGCCCCGGGCATGCCCCAGACGACGCTCGTGGGCTCGTCCTGGACGATGACGGTGCCGCCGGCGGCGACCACGTCCTCGCACCCGGTGCGGCCGTCGGCCCCCATGCCGGTGAGCACCAGCGCGAGGAGCCGGCCGCCGAGCTCGCGGACGGCGGAGCGGAACAGCACGTCCACCGCGGGGCGGCAGAAGTTCACCGGCGGGCCGTCGGTGAGGACGGTGCGCAGGGTCCCGGCGGACCGGGAGAGCTCCAGGTGGTGGTCGCCGGCGGCGACGTAGATCGTGCCGGGACGCAGCGCCTCGCCCTCGGAGGCCTCGACCACCGTGGCGGGGCCGAGGCGGTCGAGCCGCGTGGCGAGCTGCCGGGTGAACACCGGCGGCATGTGCTGCACGATCAGCACGGGCACCGGCGGGGGCGCCGAGAGCGCGCCGATCACGGTGGACAGCGCCTCCGGCCCGCCGGTGGACGAGCCGATGACGACGGCGCTGACCGGGTGCGGTGCCGGCGCGGGCCGGGTCACCACGGGCCGGCGTGCGCCCGCCGGGACGGCGGCCGGTCCGGCGGCGGCCCGCGCGGGGGCGGCACC
>JAEWGQ010000124.1 GCA_023388235.1 Actinomycetes bacterium
GGGTCGCGCCCGGCGGCCGCCAGCAGCGCGCGGCCCTCCCGGACCACCCACTCGAGCACGACCTCCGGCCCGGCGGCGATGGCCAGGGGGGCCTCGGTCTCCGCGAGCACGGTGGACGCGAGGTCCGTGAGGGCCAGGCGGGCGTGCGTGGCGCCGAGGTCGACGGCGAGCACGACCCGCGCGCCGGGGGCGAAGGCGAAGGTGGTGGGGGGCCGTCCGCCGGTGGAGCTCGCCTCGCCCGCCGGGGCGACCAGCCCCGCGGCGAGCAGCTGGTCGACGCGGGCGGCGACGGTGGACCGGGCCTGCCCGGTGCTGGCCGCGAGGTCGGCGCGGGTGCGGGGCACCCCGTCGCGCAGCAGCTGGAACAGGTCGCCCGCACCGGTGTGCCGCTGGGGGAGCCTCACGACGTCGTGCATGGCGCTCAGTGAACCACGAAAGCCCGGGGACTTGTGTCGGTCACGGTTCGGTAACTCCGACAGGTGACATCGAACTTATGATTGACGCCCGACAAAAGCCCGGTCTACGGTCGGCGGCATGGTCAACGAGGACCCCCGGCCGCTGCTCCAGATGCGCGGCATCGTCAAGCAGTTCCCCGGCGCCCGGGCGCTCGACGGCGTCGACCTCGACGTGCTCCCGGGCGAGGTGCACTGCCTGCTCGGGCAGAACGGCGCCGGCAAGTCGACGCTGATCAAGGTGCTCGCCGGCGCCCACCAGCCCACCGAGGGCGAGGTCCTGGTCGACGGCGCGCCCGTCACGATCCCGCACCCGGTCGCCGCCCTGCGGCTCGGCATCGCCACCATGTACCAGGAGCTCGACGTGGTCGGCGGCCTGACGGTCGCCGAGAACGTGTTCCTCGGCCACGAGCTCGCGACCGCGGGGGTCGCCCGCCGCCGCGAGGCGCACCGCCGGACCCGCGAGGTGCTGGCACGCCTCGGCCACCCCGAGATCTCCCCGGGCCGGGAGGTGGGCGGCCTGCCCGCCGCCGCGCAGCAGATCGTCTCGATGGCCCGCGCGCTGTCGCACGACGCCCGCGTGATCGTCATGGACGAGCCCTCGGCCGTGCTCGACGCGGACGAGGTGCGCAACCTGTTCCGCGTGGTGCGCGAGCTCACCGCCGCCGGCGTCGCCATCGTCTACATCTCGCACCGCATGGAGGAGATCCGGGCCATCGGGGACCGCATCACCGTGCTCAAGGACGGCCGCACCGTCGCCCGCGACCTGCCCGCCCGCACCACCGGGACCCCGGACCTCATCCGGCTGATGACGGGGCGGTCGGTGGAGTACGCGTTCCCGCCGGCGCCCGGGGTGCCGCCCGACGCGGACGTGGTGCTCGACGTGCGGGACCTGGCGCTGCGCGGGACGTTCGCGGGGGTGTCGTTCCAGGTGCGGGCCGGGGAGATCGTCGGCCTCGCGGGCCTGGTGGGCTCCGGCCGGTCCGAGATCCTCGAGACGGTGTACGGGGCCCGGCGTGCCACCGCCGGCACCGTCGCGGTCGAGGGCCGCCGGCTGCGCGCCGGCGACGTGCCGGGTGCGGTCGCCGCGGGCGTCGGCCTCGCCCCCGAGGAGCGCAAGGCGCAGGGGCTGCTGCTGGACGAGCCGGTGTACCGCAACATCACGCTGTCGACGTTCGGCCGGTTCGCCCGCGGCGGGCTGCTCGACGAGCGCGCCGAGCGCCGGGCCGCCCGCGCGCAGGCCGAGGCGCTGGACCTGCGGCCCGCCGGGGTCGACCGCCCGATGCGCACCCTGTCCGGCGGCAACCAGCAGAAGGCGATGCTCGCCCGCTGGCTGGTGCACGGGTGCCGCGTGCTGCTGCTGGACGAGCCGACCCGCGGGGTGGACGTCGGCGCGCGCGCCGAGATCTACGGCCTCGTGCGCCGGCTCGCCGACGCGGGCGCGGCCGTCGTGGTCGTGTCCAGCGAGATCCCGGAGGTGCTCGGTCTGGCCGACCGGGTGCTCGTCGTCTCCGAGGGCCGGGTCGTGCACGAGGGCCCGGCCGCCGCCACCGACGAGCACGCGGTGCTCGACCTCGTCATGGAAGGGAGTGCCGCGTGAGCGAGCACCAGGTCACGACGCCGGTCCCCGGCGAGTCCGCGCGCGTCGAGCGCACGGCGCCCGCCCCGGGACGCCGCGGGCCCGCCTCGGGCGCCGCCACCCGCACGCTCGGCCTCGTCGTCGCCCTCGTGGCGATCGGCGTGGTCGGCTACGTCACGGCCGGCAGCCGGTTCGCCAGCCTCGACAACATGGTGGTGATCCTCAGCGCGGCCTCGGTCGTCGGGGTGGTCAGCATCGGCATGACCTTCGTCATCACCGCCGGGGGCATCGACCTGTCGGTCGGCTCCGTCCTCGGCCTCGCGTCGGTGTGGGCGACCACGCTCGCGACGCAGCAGATGGCCGACCGGTACGGCTGGATCGTCATGGTGGCCTGCGCCCTCGCCGTCGGTGCGGGGGCGGGGCTGGTCAACGGCGTGCTCGTCGCGTACGGCCGGGTGGTGGCGTTCATCGCGACGCTCGCGATGCTCGTCGCCGCCCGCGGTCTGGCGGAGCTCATCGCCCAGCGGCGCACGCAGCTCGTGCGGGCGTCCTCGTTCTCCGACACGTTCAAGGGCTCCCTGCTCGGCGTGCCGAAGATCGTGTGGATCTTCGCGGTCGTGGCGCTGGTGGGCTGGTTCGTGCTCAACCGCACGACGTTCGGGCGCCGCACGGTCGCCGTGGGCGGCAACCCGGAGGCGGCGCGGCTCGCGGGCATCCGGGTGCGCCGGCACACGATGCTGCTCTACGCGCTGTCCGGCCTGACCGCGGGCATCGCCGCCGTCATGATGCTGGCCCGCACCGGCGCCGGGTCGTCCACCAACGGCCAGCTGTACGAGCTGGACGCCATCGCGGCCGTCGTCGTCGGCGGCACCCTGCTGGCCGGCGGGCGCGGCACCATCGTCGGCACCGTCCTCGGCGTCCTCATCTTCCAGACGCTCACCAACGTGTTCATCCAGAACAACCTGGACTCGTCGGTCCAGGCCGTGGCGAAGGGGGCGATCATCGTCGCCGCCGTCCTGCTGCAGCAGCGCTTCACCGCGCGCACCCCCCGCACCACCTAGGTCCCGTCCCGTCTGCCCGCTGGACATCGTCGAAGGAGATCCCATGTCCGCTCGCCCGACCGCGCGCCGCCGCCGCCTCGTGCCGCTCGCGCTGCTCACCGCCGGCCTGCTGGCCGCCTGCACGTCCAACACCCCCGCCGACGACGACGAGGGGCAGGGCGACGGCGGCGCCGCCCAGGCCGTGTCCGACAACGACGAGGCCGGCGACGAGCTCGTCATCGGCTTCTCCGCCCCCGCCGCCGACCACGGCTGGATGGGCGCGATCACCTCGGCCGCGCAGAAGGAGGCCGAGCGCTACGACGACGTCGAGCTCCGCGTGGCGGAGGGCACGAACGACGTCAACCTGCAGATCAGCCAGATCGAGGGCTTCATCAACGACGGCGTCGACGCGATCGTGCTGCTGCCGTTCGACGGCGCCGCGCTCACCGACGTCGCGACGAAGGCGATGGACGCCGGCATCCCGGTCATCAACGTCGACCGGGAGTTCTCCAGCCCGTTCGCGTCGCGGGCCACCGTGCTCGGCGACAACTACGGCATGGGCGTGTCCGCGGGCACGTACATCTGCGAGCAGCTCGGCGACGAGCCCGACGCGGTGGTCGCCGAGATCGCGGGCATCGACTCGCTGCCGCTGACCCAGGACCGCAGCCAGGGGTTCGCCGACGCGCTCGACGGGTGCGGGCTGGAGGTGAGCAACCGGGTCGCCGCGGACTTCACCGTCCAGGGCGGGGAGCAGGCCGCCGCGAACCTGCTGCAGGCCGCCCCGGAGATCGACGCCATCTGGAACCACGACGACGACCAGGGCGTCGGCGTGCTCGCCGCGATCGAGAACGCCGGCCGCGACGAGTTCTTCCTGGTCGGCGGCGCCGGCTCGGCCAACATGATGCGCGAGATCCAGAGCGGCGACTCCGTCGTCCGGGCCACCGTGGTCTACCCGTCGACGCAGGCCGCCGACGGCATCAAGCTGGCCCGGCTGGTCGCGCACGAGAAGTCGATGAGCGACCTGGCGTCCTCCGGCGTGCCGCGCACCGTCCGGCTCTACGCCCCGGTCGTCACGGCCGACAACGTCGACCAGTACCTCGACTCGGCCTTCGAGTCCTGACCCGGGCCGCGCGGGGCCGGTCCGCCGGGCCGGCCCCGCGCGCCCACCCGAGGAGGGTCCTGCGATGGACGAGACGACGACGGCGCCGCTGCGCGTCGGCATGGTGGGGTACGCGTTCATGGGCGCGGCGCACTCGCACGCGTGGCGGACCGCGCCCCGGTTCTTCCCCCTGCCGCTGCGGCCCGTGCTGCAGGTGGTGGCGGGGCGGGACCCGGCGGGCGTCGCGGCGGCGGCCGAGCGGCTGGGCTGGCGCGGCACCGCGGGCTCCTGGCAGGAGCTCGTCGCCCGCGACGACGTCGACCTGGTGGACGTGTGCAGCCCCGGCGCCACGCACGCCGAGATCGCGGTGGCGGCGCTCGAGGCGGGCAAGCACGTGCTGTGCGAGAAGCCCCTCGCCAACACCGTCGCGGAGGCCGAGACGATGGTCGCGGCCGCGCAGGCGGCGGCGGCGCGCGGCGTGCGGTCGATGGTCGGCTACACCTACCGGCGGGTGCCCGCGGTGCAGCTCGCCCGCACCCTGGTCGCCGAGGGGCGGATCGGCACCGTGCGGCACGTGCGGGTGCAGTACCTGCAGGACTGGCTGGCCGACCCCGAGGCGCCGCTGTCGTGGCGGCTCGACCGGCAGGCCGCCGGCTCCGGGGCGCTGGGCGACATCGGGTCGCACGCCGTGGACCTGGCGCAGTTCGTCACGGGGGAGCGCGTGACCGGGGTGTCCGCCGTGCTGGAGACGTTCGTGCACGAGCGGCCCGTCGCGGCCGAGTTCGCCGGGCTGCACGGGACCGGCGGGACCGCGCGGGGGCCGGTCACCGTCGACGACGCCGCGGTGTTCCTCGGCCGGATGTCGGGCGGCGGGCTCGGCGTGTTCGAGGCGACCCGGTTCGCCACCGGCCGCAAGAACGCCCTGCGGCTGGAGGTCAACGGCGACCGCGGGTCCCTGGCGTTCGACTTCGAGGACATGAACGTCCTGCACTACCACGACGCCACCGAGGACCCCCGGTACGCCGGCTTCCGGCGGATCGTCGTCACCGAGCCGGAGCACGCCTACGTGGCCCGGTGGTGGCCCGCCGGCCACGGCCTCGGCTACGAGCACGCGTTCACCCACCAGGTCGTCGACCTGGTGCAGGACGTGGCCGCCGGGCGCGACCCCTCCCCGTCGTTCGCCGACGGCCTCGCGGTCCAGCGGGTGCTGGCCGCCGTCGAGGCGTCCGCCGCGGACGGCAGCCGCTGGGTCGCGCTGCCCTGACACCGACCGCACCGCACGAGGACCCGCGAAGGAGCGAGCACCATGGCACGACCGATCACCCTGTTCACCGGCCAGTGGGCCGACCTGCCGTTCGAGGAGGTCGCCCGGCTCGCCGCCGGCTGGGGGTACGACGGCCTCGAGATCGCCTGCTGGGGCGACCACCTGGACCCCTGGCGGTGGGACGACGACGACTACGTGCAGAGCCGGCTGGACGTCCTCGAGCGGTACGGCCTCGGGGTGTGGGCGATCTCCAACCACCTCAAGGGCCAGGCGGTGTGCGACGACCCCATCGACCAGCGGCACCGCGACATCCTCCCGGACGTGGTGTGGGGCGACGGCGACCCCGAGGGGGTGCGGCAGCGGGCCGCGCAGGAGATGCAGCACACCGCCCGCCTCGCCGCGCGCCTGGGCGTGCGGACCGTCGTGGGGTTCACCGGGTCCGCGATCTGGAAGTACGTGGCGATGTTCCCGCCCGTGAGCGCCGCCGCCGTCGACGCCGGGTACCAGGACTTCGCCGACCGGTGGAACCCCATCCTCGACGTGTTCGACGAGGTGGGCGTGCGCTTCGCGCACGAGGTGCACCCGTCGGAGATCGCGTACGACTACTGGACCACCGTGCGCACGCTCGAGGCCATCGGCCACCGCGAGGCGTTCGGCCTCAACTGGGACCCCAGCCACATGGTGTGGCAGGACCTCGACCCCGTCGGCTTCCTGTGGGACTTCCGCGACCGGATCTACCACGTGGACTGCAAGGACACGAAGAAGCGCCTGCACAACGGCCGCAACGGGCGGCTCGGCTCGCACCTGCCCTGGGCCGACCCGCGCCGCGGCTGGGACTTCATCTCGACCGGGCACGGGGACGTGCCGTGGGAGGACGCGTTCCGCACGCTCAACGCCATCGGGTACGACGGCCCGCTGTCCGTCGAGTGGGAGGACGCCGGCATGGACCGGATGCTCGGCGCGCCCCAGGCCCTCGACCACGTCCGGCGGCTCGCGTTCGACGCGCCGGACGCGGCCTTCGACGCCGCGTTCAGCCGGCGGGACTGAGGGCGCGCACCGGGGCACGCCGCCCTAGGCTCGCGGCGTGCCCCGACGCCACGTCCGCCTCCGGCCCACCGACGACGCCCGCGCCCGGGAGGTCGACGCCGCCGTCCGCACCGGGCTCGCCGCCCTGCGCGCCGAGCTCGACGTGCCCGGCGCCTTCCCGGGCGACGTGCTGGCCGAGGTCGACCGGGTCACCGCGACCGGCCCCGCGGGCGAGCGCGCCGACGCCACCGACGTGCCGTTCGTGACCATCGACCCCGCCGGCTCCCGCGACCTCGACCAGGCCCTGCACCTCGAGCGCCGCGGGTCCGGCTACCGGCTCCGGTACGCGATCGCCGACGTCGCCGCGTGGGTCCGCCCCGGCGGCGCGATCGACGCCGAGGCCCGCCGCCGCGTCGTCACCCTGTACGCCCCCGACGGCCGCGTGCCCCTGCACCCGCCCGCGCTGTCCGAGGGCGCCGCCAGCCTGCTGCCCGGGCAGGACGCCCCCGCCCTGCTGTGGGACCTCGACCTCGACGCCGACGGCACGCCCACGGCCGTCCGCGTCGCCCGCGCCACGGTGCGCAGCCGCGCCCAGCTCGACTACGCCGGCGTCCAGCGCGCGCTCGACGACGACACCGCCGACGGCACCCTGACGTTGCTGCGCGACGTCGGGCGCCTGCGGCAGGCCGCCGAGATCGACCGCGGCGGGCTCACCCTGCCCGTGCCGGAGCAGGACGTCGAGGTCGACGCCCGCGGCCGGTGGACCCTCACCAGCCGCGCCACCCTGCCCGTCGAGGAGTGGAACGCGCAGATCTCGCTGCTCACCGGCATGTGCGCCGCGCGCCTCATGCTCGACGGCCGCGTCGGCGTGCTGCGGACGCTCCCGGCCGCCGACCCCCGGGACGTCGCCCGCCTGCGCCGCTCGGCGCGCGCCCTCGGCGTCCCCTGGCCCGACGGCACCGACCACGCCACCGTCGTGCGCGCCCTCGACGCCGCGGTCCCCGCGCAGGCCGCGCTCCTCACCGAGGCGACCACCCTGCTGCGCGGCGCCGCCTACGTCGCGTTCGACGGCGACCTGCCCGAGCAGACCGGCCACGCGGCCATCGCCGCCCCCTACGCCCACGCCACCGCCCCGCTGCGCCGGCTCGTCGACCGGTTCGTCGGCGAGACGTGCGTGGCGCTCGCGGCCGGGACGCCCGTCCCCGAGGCCGTCCGGGCCGCGCTGCCGCTGCTGCCCGGGCTCATGGCCGCCGGGGACCGCCGGGCGTCCGCCTACGAGCGCGGGTCGGTGGACCTGGTCGAGGCCGCGCTGCTCGCGGGGCGCGAGGGGGAGGAGTTCGACGGCGTCGTGGTCGACCTCCGGGACGACGGGGCGTCCGGCGTGGTGCAGCTCCGCGAGCCGCCCGTGCGTGCCCGGGTGGCGGGGGAGTCCCTGCCGCTGGGCACCGACGTGCGGGTGCGGCTGGAGCAGGCGTCGGTCGCGGAGCGGTCGGTGCGGTTCACGCTCGACGCGCGGGTCTGACCCGGGCGGGGTCAGTCCGCCCCGAGCGGCGCCAGCGCCACCAGCACGGCGTCGGCGGGCCGGGTCGTGCCGTCCGCGGGCCGCTCGTCCGCGACGGCCTCCCGCAGGGCCGTCAGCGCCGCGGTGAACCGGTCCGCCGCGTCCCCGCCGCCCTCACCCTCCGGTCCGGGGTCGCCCGCCGGGCCGTCCGCCCGCGGGAGCGTCCGCACGAGTGTCGCGGCGGCCCGCAGCGCCGCGGCCGTCGCCTCCTGCGCGCGGTCGGGCCGGTCC
>JAEWGQ010000226.1 GCA_023388235.1 Actinomycetes bacterium
CGGGTCCCGCTGCTCGTGCGCCGCGCGATCACGCTGGTGCCGGCGCTGGTGCTGCTGGCGGTCGGCGCCGACCCCACGTGGACGCTGGTGGTGAGCCAGGTGGTGCTGTCGTTCGGGATCCCGTTCGCCGCGATCCCGCTGGTGCGGCTCAACCGCGACTGCGGCCTCATGGGCGCGCACGCGAACGGTCCCCGGCTGCAGGCGGTGCTCGTGGTGGTCGTGGCCCTCGTGGTGGCGCTGAACCTGGCGCTGCTGGTGCTGCTCGCGACGGGCGGGTGAGGTTTCCGTAGGTGCGCTCCCGATAGCCGATCTGACCTGCGGCGGTGCGACCGGTGGGGTGCGTTGCGCGCCCCGTCCGGCGGCCGCCCGGGCGCCCGGGCGACCGCACGCGGGCGTCTCCGGGGCACCGCCGCCGATGTTTTCGGAGCGCGGGTACGAGAAGATATCGGTAGTGCTGCTACGGTTTGCCGCGTGACCAGCAACGACGGGCGGTCCCTGCGCGCCCAGGTCACCCGCGCACGGATCGCCGAGGCGGCGACCCGCCTGTTCCTCGCGGACGGGTACGCGCCCACCACCGTCACCGCGGTGGGCCGCGCGGCCGGCGTCGGCGTGCAGACCGTCTACTACTCCTACCCGTCGAAGTCCGACATCCTCGTCGGCTGCCTGGACCACGCCGTCGACGGCGCCGACCGGCGGGACGCCGCGCCCGACCTCGCCGAGCAGCCCTGGGTGCGGTCCGTCGCCGCCGAGCCGGACCCCGCGCGCCGCGTCTTCCTGCACGCCCGGGGCTCCGCGGAGCTGCTCGGCCGCGCGGCGGCGGTGCAGGACCTGGTCCGGGCCCACGCCGTCGGCGACCCGGTGCTGGGCGCGGCGTGGGAGCGGGACGAGGCCCGCCGCCGGGCCGTGCACCGGCTGCTCGTCGAGGCGTGCGCCCGCGACGGCGTCCTGCGGCCCGGCCTGGACGTGGAGCAGGCGACCGACCTGGTGACCCTCGTGCTCGGCCCCGAGCCGTGGAACGCGCTGGTGCGCCGCGGCGGCTGGAGCGCGCTCGCGTGGGTCCGGTGGGCGCACCGCACCCTGCTCGCCGACCTCGTGCCGTCCCGGTGGGAGCCCGACGCGTAGGGACCCGACCGGGCCGGCGGTGGCAGGTCGGTGGTCTGTTCGCGAACCGCCCCCGGATGTCACCGTGGCGCGGCATCATCCGTGCTTATGACACGCAAGGGCGCGGAGGCCACGAGCCGCCGGTGGCGACGGTCCATACCGGCGGTGCGCACCGCCGGCGGCGACGTCTGGGACGCCGGGGTGCTCGACGGTGACGTCGCCATGCACGACGGAGTCTCGTGCGCCTCGTGCGGAGTGCCGGCTACCTCGGTGCGAGCACAGACGGCCCGGCCCGGCCGCCGCGCCGTCGCCGCGTACTTCCGCATCAAGCACAAGGGCGGGGAGCATGCGTTCGGGTGCGAGTACGACTTCGACCGCCAGGTCAAGCTCATCCTCGAGGACGCTGGTCCCGACCTCATGACGGCGCAGAGCGGCCTCTACCGGCTCCGACTTCCCCTGATGGCGGAGCCGGAACGTCAGGACGACTCGTGGGCGGGAGGCGGAGGGGGTGATCCGCACACGGTCGAGTGGCGTGTTCTGAGCGCTGCCGCGCGGATCCAACAGCTCCTGAACGGCTACCAGCGACACCCCGAGGCTGCGGAGCTGTTCGTGGCCGAGTACCGGGGGCGGGAGATCTCGTGGGGTGACTTCTGCTGGGACTTGACGTTGCCCGCCAGAGTCGAGGAGCTGATGACCGAGCTGACGCGGCCGGAATGGGAGTCCGACTGGCACCCCATGGCAGTGTGGAGCTGGAACAACGGCTCGGTGACCGCGAGCCCGGGCGGCGGATGTCGGCTGACGCTGACGCGCGTGTACGGCAGAGGTGCTGTCGCACGACTGCGGGGGGACGACGTCGGCGTGTTCGCGAGAGTCGATCCCCGGCACCGCTGCGTCATGGGCTACGGCAGGCTCGACCTGCTCCGGACCGGCACGCGCTCCAGGTCGCCCGAGCTCAGCCTGGCAGTGGGGCACGCGTCGGCGGTCACGTCGTGGGACCTCCGGGTGTGGCCGCCGCGTGCATGGATCCACGCGTCGGCATCGAGCCTCGCGGCGTCGGGTTACGCCGCTTCGGGTGCGGCGACGTCGAAGCCGACCGCGCGACAGTCGTCCGCCGGCCGGGTGTCGTAGGTCGAGATCGCGTCCGCGCCGGCGCGCTGGCGGTCGCGTGGTGCAGGGCGTCGAGTGACCGGACGTCCTCGCCGGAGCCCGCGATCAGCCGGCGGCCTCCTCCGGCTCGGTCGCCGGCAGCGCGTCGCTGCCGGCGGGCTCGTGCCGCAGCAGGTCCCCGGGCTGGCACCCGAGCACCTCGCACAGCGCCTCGAGCGTGCTGAACCGCACGGCGCGCGCCCGGCCGTTCTTCAGCACGGCCAGGTTGGCCGGCGTGATGCCGATGCGGTCGGCGAGCTCGCCCACGGACATCTTGCGCCGGGCGAGCATCACGTCGATGTCGACGACGATCGGCATCAGATCACCTCGTCGAGCTCGGCCCGCAGCGTCGTGGCGGTGGTGTCCAGCGCGACGGCCTTGGCGAGCAGTGCCCGGAGCACGAGGACCAGCAGCGCGATGCCGCCGACGCCCATCGCGACCACCCCGAGCGCCAGCACGATGCCGGGCGGCACGGCCTCGCCCGGGGCGAGCAGCACCCCGAGCGCGACGAGCAGCAGGGCCGCGGCGGCGAACGCGCCGACGACGACGTCGACGTAGCGGAACGCGGACCGGCTGAACACCGTGTCGGTGCGGACCATCGTCAGCAGCCGCCAGACGCACACGAGCACGACCTCGGCGGTGGCGACGCCGAGGATGCCGATGACCACGACGGGCCAGCGCAGGTGCACCACGTCCTCGCCGCCCTCGGCGATGTCGACGCCGAGCAGCGGGATGAGCACCGCCTGGAAGAACAGCAGCCCCGCGAACAGCAGGACGATCACCACCCGCAGGACGCGGCGCGCCAGCTCGGACATCTCGGCTCCCGATGTAGACCTATCGACCGTCGATAGCAATCTATCGTTCCGCGGCCCGCACGCCAAGCCCGGCCGCGACCGGGCCGTCGGTGGCGGGGTGTAGAACGGTGCTCCACGACGACGACGCGGGGGGCACCATGACGGCGCAGGAGCAGGCGGCCGGCGGCCGGGAGTTCATCGACGCGGACCTGCGGGGCGCGCGGTTCGTGCGCAGCACGCTGGCCGGGGCGGTCATGCGCGGCGTGGACGTCGACGGGGCCGACGTGGACGCGCCCTGGCTGTCCGAGGGCAGCCTGCTCGTCAACGGCGTCGACGTCGCGCCGCTCGTGGAGGCCGAGCTCGACCGCCGGTTCCCCGGCCGGGCGCTGCGGCACGCCGCCGACCCCGAGGGGCTGCGCGCCGCCTGGGACGCCGTGCAGGGCGCCTGGGACGCCGCGCTGGCGCGGGTGGCGACCCTGCCGCCGGGCACCGCGGACGTCTCGGTGGCGGGCGAGTGGTCGTTCGCGCAGACGCTGCGGCACCTCGTGATGGCGACCGACACGTGGCTGCGCGGCGCGGTGCTCGGCGTGGAGCGGCCGTACCACCCCATCGGCCAGCCGAACACCGAGTACGCCGCCGACGGGCACGACCCGTCGGTCTTCTCGCCGGACCACCCCGACTACGCCGACGTCCTGGCCGTGCGGGCGGAGCGGGCCGCGATGGTGCGCGACCACCTGGCCGCGATCACCCCGGAGGACCTGGCGGCCGAGCGGCGCAACCCCTGGGAGCCGGCGTACCCCGAGACGGTGCTGTCGTGCCTGCACACGATCCTCGAGGAGGAGTGGGAGCACCTGCGCTACGCGCTGCGGGACCTGGACGCCGTCGAGGCCGGGCGCGCCGCGCAGCCGCCGGCCTGACGCGGGACCCTCGCGCCGCGGAGCCCGGCTCAGGTCGCCAGCACCCCGCGCTCGCGGGCGACCGCGACGGCCCGGGTGCGGGACGTGACCCCGAGCTTGTCGTAGAGGTGCGCGAGGTGCGTCTTCACGGTCGCGCGCGACACGAACAGCTCGCGCGCGATCTCGTCGTTGGACCGGCCCGCCGCGACCAGGCGCAGGACGTCCAGCTCGCGCGAGGTCAGGGCGAGCTGCGGGGCGCGGACCCGGCCGAGCAGGCGCTCCTGCACCGCCGGCCCGAGGGCCACCTGCCCGGCGGCCGCGGCGCGCACGGCGCGCACGAGCTCGTCCGTCGGCGCGTCCTTGAGCAGGTAGCCGGTGGCGCCCGCCTCGACGGCCGCGAGGATGTCCGCGTCCGAGCCGTAGGTGGTCACGACGAGCACCGCCGGGCCGCCGCGCTCCGCGAGCACGCGCGTGGCCTGCGCGCCGCCCATCCGCCCCGGCCCGAACCGCAGGTCGAGCAGCACGACGTCCGCGGGGTGCGCGGCCGTCCAGCGCAGCAGCTCCTCGGCCGTGGACGCCTCGGCCACGACGCGCATGTCCGGCTGCCCCTCCAGCACCGAGCGCAGCCCCGCGCGCACCACCGGGTGGTCGTCGGCGAGCACGACGTCGATCACGCGTCCTCCCGCTCGTCCGCCCCGCGGTCCAGCGCCGGGAGCCCCGCCGCGACCGCGGTGCCCTCGCCGGGCGTCGTCTCGACGGCCAGCGTGCCGCCGAGCTCCCGCACGCGCGAGCGCATCGCCGGCAGCCCGAAGCCGCCGCCCGCCGGGGGCGCGTCGGGGTCGAACCCCACGCCGTCGTCCACGACGTCGAGCAGCACCCGGTCGCCGAGGTAGGTCAGGGTCACGTCGGCGCGCGAGGCCCGGGCGTGCTGGCGCACGTTCGCCAGGGCCGACTGGGCCACCCGCAGCAGCGTCGCCTCGACGGCCACCGCGAGCGGGCGGGGATCCCCCTCGACGTGCGTCGTCACGCGCAGCCCGGATCCCGCGGCGCGCTCGCCCACCCGGGCCAGCGCGTCCGGCAGCGAGGCGTCCGCCAGGTCGGCGGGGGTGAGCGCCCGCACGAACCGGCGGGCCTCCGCCAGGTTGTCGCGGGCCGTCGCGCGCGCCCGGTCCACCAGCTCGACGGCGCGCGGGGTGTCCGACCCGATCACCTCCCGCGCGGACCGCAGCAGCAGCTCGACCGCCGAGAACCCCTGCGCCAGCGTGTCGTGCACCTCGCGCGCCAGCCGCTCGCGCTCCGCGGCGACGACGCGCTCGCGCTCCGCGGAGGCCAGCAGCCCGCGCGCCGCGACCAGCTCGTCGAGGGCGCGCTGCCGCGCCTGCGACTCCCGGACGAGCGCCTCGAGGCCGAGCACGACGCCCACCGCGACGGCCGCGCCGACCACGGGGCCGAGCACGTACCCGAGCGCGGGGTCGCCGGGGGCGCGCCGCACGAGGCCCGCGCCTACGGCGGCGGCGGTCGTGACGGCAGCCAGCGCGACGCCGCGGCGCGGGCCCAGCACGTGCATCTGCAGCAGCACCAGGGGGAACGCCAGCCACAGCCCCGCGGGGGACGTCACCAGCAGGACGACCCAGAGCGCCAGGTCCGCCGCCATCCACAGCAGCCCGGGCCCGGAGCCGCCCCGCGGGTCGTCCACGCCGTGCTCGTGCACGCGGACCCGGCGCCGGCCCCAGACGTGCACCGCGAGCAGGCCCGCGCCCGCCGCGGCGGCGGGGACGACCGACCCGGACGGCGCCTGGAGCACCGCGACCGCGACCAGGGCGACCAGCAGCACGTCCAGGCCCCCCAGCAGCGCCCGCGACGCGTCGACCAGTCGTCCCACCCGATCCACGCTAACCGGCCCGGGGCCGCGCGCATCGGCCGAAAGGACGAGGCCCGGGTCGGCCGCGCGGCGCGCGGGAGAGGGCCGCGCTCCCGATCCCGGCGCGCGTGCCGCGGGCGAGCCTGGGGACCTCGGCGGCCCCCGCCGCCCCGCCCGCCCCACCACCCCAGGAGGTCCCGTGTTCGTCGCGCTCCGCGACCTGCGGTACGCCCGCGGCCGGTTCGCCCTCATCGGCACCGTCGTCGTCCTCGTCGCCCTGCTCGTCACGTTCCTGTCCTCGCTCACGGCGGGGCTGGCGCGGGCGTCGGTCTCCGCGCTCACCGACCTGCCCGCCGACCACCTCGCGTTCGGCACGGCCGCGCCGGGGGACGCCCCGGACCTCACGTCGTCCCGCGTCGAGCCCGCGCAGTGGGCGGCCTGGGCGGACCGGCCCGGCGTGACCGACGCGCAGCCGCTCGGCGTCGTGACCACGCGCGCCACGGCCGGCGGCACCACCGTGGCCGTCACGGCGCTCGGCGTGGACCCCGGGTCGGACCTCGTGCCCGGCGGCGGGCCCGCGGACGGCCGGGTGGTGCTGACCGCGCAGGGCGCCGACGAGCTCGGTGTCACGGCCGGGGACGCGCTCGCGCTGGACGGCACGGACCTGACCGTCGACCGCGTGGTGCCGGACGACCTGCAGCTCGCGCACACCCCGGTGGCGTGGGTGTCGCTCGCGGACTGGCAGGCGGTCGGCGCCCGCGGCGGGTCCGGGCCGTCGGCCACGGTCGTGGCGCTGCGCACCGACGGCGCCACCGCGGACGACCTCGCTGCCGCCGACGCCGCGACCGGCACCACGACGGTCACCACCGGGGAGGCCCGCAGCGCGGTGTCCTCGTTCACGGCCGAGAACCTGTCGCTCACCACCATGCAGGCGTTCCTCGTCGCGATCTCCGCCCTGGTCGTCGGGGCGTTCTTCACGGTCTGGACGATCAGCCGGCAGGGCGACGTCGCGGTCCTCAAGGCCCTGGGCGCGTCGACCGGGCACCTGCTGCGCGACGCGCTCGGCCAGGCCGCCCTCGTGCTCGTCGCCGCGGTCGGCGCCGGCGTCGGGCTCGCCGCGGCCGCGGGTGCGGCGCTGTCCGGGGTGGTGCCCGTGCTGGTGTCCCCGGCCACGACGCTCCTGCCCGGCGCGCTGCTCGTCGTCCTCGGCCTCGCCGGCGCCGCCGCGGCCGTCGCCCGCATCACCCGCACCGACCCGCACGCGGCCCTCGCCGCCCGCTGAACGGAGAACGTCATGGACCTGCACCTCGACCGGATCGGCCTCGTCTACCCGGACGGCGACACCACGCTCACGGCCGTCGACGACGTCACGCTCACCGTCCCGGCCGGCACGACCACCGCCCTGCTCGGCCCCTCGGGGGCGGGCAAGTCCAGCCTGCTGGCGGTCGCCGCCGGGCTCACCCGGCCCACCACCGGGCACGTCGCGCTGGGCGGCGAGGTCGTGCTGACCGACCGCACGCCCCGCGCGGAGGCCACCCGGCTGCGCCTCGACCGCATCGGCCTGGTGTTCCAGTCCCCGCAGCTGCTCGCGTCCCTGACCGCGCTCGAGCAGCTGGAGCTGCACGCGCACCTGCGCGGCGACCGGCCCTCGAGCGTCCGCGGCGAGGCGATGGCCCTGCTGGACGCGGTCGGGCTCGCCGACCGGGCGCACGCCCGGCCCGCGCAGCTGTCCGGCGGGCAGCGTCAGCGCGTCGCGATCGCCCGGGCTCTGGTCGGGCGGCCGGACGTGCTGCTGGTCGACGAGCCGACGTCGGCGCTGGACCACGAGCGCGGGGTCCGCGTCGTCGAGCTCGTCACCGGCCTCGCGCGGGAGATCGGCGCGGCGACCCTGCTGGTGTCGCACGACGCGTCGACGCTCGGCTCCGTGGACGCGACCGTGCGCATGGTGGACGGCCGGCTCGCGCCCGCCGCGGCGCCCGCCGCCGAGCCGGTCGCCTGACGGTCACCAGGCGGAGCGGGCGTAGTCCTTGAGGAAGCAGCCGTACAGGTCCTCGCCCGCCTCGCCGCGCACGATCGGGTCGTACACGCGCGCGGCGCCGTCCACCAGGTCGAGCGGCGCGTGGAACCCCTCCTCCGCGAGCCGGACCTTGGTGTGGTGCGGCCGCTCGTCGGTGATCCAGCCCGTGTCCACCGCGGTCATGAGGATGCCGTCGTTCAGCATCTCCGCGGCGCTCGTCCGCGTCAGCATGTTCAGCGCGGCCTTGCTCATGTTGGTGTGCGGGTGGCCGGGGCCCTTGTAGCCGCGGGCGAACACGCCCTCCATCGCGGAGACGTTCACGATGTACGTCCGCCGCGCGGGCGACGCGGCGAGCGCCGGGCGCAGCCGGCTGATGAGCAGGAACGGGGCGGTCTGGTTGCAGAGCTGCACCTCGAGCAGCTCCATCGGGTCGACCTCGTCGACCGTCGCCACCCAGCTGTTCGTGGTCGTGGTGTCCGGGATCAGCCCGCCGGCG
The DNA here is from genome assembly GCA_023388235.1 of Actinomycetes bacterium. Taxonomy (GTDB): domain Bacteria; phylum Actinomycetota; class Actinomycetes; order Actinomycetales; family Cellulomonadaceae; genus Cellulomonas. Next base: position 8,312 of record JAEWGQ010000226.1, read on the forward strand.
TCGATCGACGTGCCCGCCACCAGGCGCTCCAGGCTCGCGGCGCCGGCGGTCAGGGACTGCGCGACCAGGTCGTCCGCGGCGGCGCTCGCGGCGCGCTCGATGGCCAGCGCCGGGCTGCTGAGCTCGCTCACCGACCCGGCCAGCGCGCGGGGGTGCGCGTCGCTCGTGCGGCCGAACGTCGTGATCATCCGGGCGGCCTCGGCCGGCAGCGGGGCGTCCTCGGCCTCCGCGATCCGCGCGTACGCCCCCGGCGAGCGCCGCACCGTCTGGGCGGCGTTGTTGATGAGGATGTCCAGCGGCCCGAGCCCGGCGACGTGGTCGGCGAGCTGCACGACCTGCGCGGGGTCCCGCAGGTCGATGCCCACGACGTGCAGCCGGTGCAGCCAGTCGGCGGAGTCCGCCATCGCGCTGAACCGCCGCACGGCGTCGCGCGGGAACCGGGTGGTGATCGTCAGGTCCGCCCCGTCGCGCAGCAGCCGCAGCGCGATGTACATGCCGATCTTCGCGCGCCCGCCGGTCAGCAGCGCCCGCCGCCCCGTCAGGTCCGTCCGGGCGTCGCGCTTCGCGTGGTGCAGCGCCGCGCAGGCCGGGCAGAGCTGGTGGTAGAACGCGTCGACGACCGTGTAGTCCTCCTTGCAGACGTAGCACGGCCGCGGGCGCAGCAGCGTCCCGGCGACGGCGCCCGTCGCGCTGGAGGTCAGGGCGATCCCCGCGGTCTCGTCGTCGATCCGCCCCGGGCTGCCGGTCGCGGTCGCGGCGACGACGGCGGCGTCGGCCTCCGCGACCAGCCGGCGCTTCTCGCCCCGGCGGTGCTTCTTCGCGGCCTTGAACATGGCGGACGCGGCGCGGCGGGCCGCCGTGTGCTGCGGGTGCGTCTGCGGCAGCGCGGCGACCTGGTCGGCGACCCGCAGGAACGTGGCGAACTCCGCGGGGTCGACGCCCGGCCCGGCGTCCGTGGTGCCGAGGTCGGTGCCGCCGAGGTCCGTGCCGTCGAGCGGTCCGCCCGGCTGCTGCGCGGGCGTGGTCGTCTGCGCGCTCATGCGCCGTCCGTCCTGCGAGGGGAGAGGGCGCCGCGGTCGCGCGGGGCCCGGGAAAGGGTACGCTTCGGCGCCCCTCGCGCCCACGGTGGGTCGCGTCACACCCGCGCTCCGGGTGGCCGCCGCCCGCGATCCGACGGGGGACACTGGGGGAGCAACCGCCGTCACCACGAGGAGTACCACCGTGCCGCAGGGAACCGTCCGCTGGTTCGACACCGAGCGAGGGTTCGGCTTCCTCGCGCTCGGCGACGACGCCGAGGACCTGTTCGTCCACGCGTCCGAGATCGTCGGCCAGGACGGCACGACGTCGCTGCGCGAGGGGCAGACCGTCGAGTTCGAGATCGGCGAGGGCGACCGCGGCCCGCAGGCCCGGCAGGTCCGCGTCACCGGCGACGTCGCGGCGGACGCCGCGCTGGGCGTGCTCGGCACGGTCAACTGGTACGAGCCCGCCAAGGGCTACGGCTTCCTGACGCCGGACAACGGTGCCGGGGAGATCTTCGTGCACAGCTCCGCGATCGTCGGCGGCGGGGTGCTCGCCGAGGGCCAGCGCGTCGCGTTCCTCGTGGTCGACGGGGAGAAGGGGCCGCAGGCGGACCACGTGCTGCCGCTCGGCGCCGACGCCGCGGGCCCGGGTGCGGCCGCCGCCCGGAACGACGGCGCCGACGGCACCGTGACCTGGTACGACGCCGGCAAGGGCTTCGGCTTCATCACCCCGGACTCCGGGGAGCAGGACATCTTCGTGCACGCCCGGTCCCTGCACGGCGACCTCACCGAGCTCGCCGAGGGCGACCGCGTGAGCTACCGCGCCTCGGAGGGCGAGAAGGGCCTGCAGGCCCAGGGCGTCCGGCTGGTCGGCGGCGGGTCCCGCGGGGGCCGCGGCGGCGCGGACCGGCGCGGTGGCGGCCGTGGCGCGGCGCCGTCGCGCGGCGCGCAGCGGGGCGGCCAGGGCGTCGTGGCGCGCTACGACGCGGACCGCGGCTTCGGCTTCATCACCCCCGACGACGGCGGGCCGGACCTGTTCGTGCACGTGTCGGTGGTCCGCGACGGCGAGGTGCTCTACGAGGGCGACCGCGTCCGGTTCCAGGTGCGGCAGAGCGACCGCGGGCCGCAGGCGGACCGGGTCGACCTGCTCTGACCGGCCCGGCCGCGCGCGTGCCCGGTCCCGTCCCGCGCGGCGCGGGCTAGCGGGCGCCGGCCGCGAGCGGCCACCAGTGCCGCTCGCGGAGCGCCGGCCCGTCCAGCGGCAGCCACGTCCCGGGCACCCGGGGCTCGCCGGCCGCCGTCCACACCGCGAAGTGCGCCAGCGGCACCGGCCACGGGTAGTCGCCGACGCCGGCCGGGACGACGTTGCGGACGTACCCGGCGAGCCGCAGCCCGGCCGTGCCGTCCGGCCCGAGGGCGTCCGCGCCGAGCACGTCAGCGGCGAGGGAGCGGACGGTCGCCATCCCGTCGCCGAGGTCCGGGACGGCGCGGGTCGGCAGGTCGTCCGCGCCCGAGCCGCTGCGCGGGACGCAGAACACGTGCCCCTCGCGGCGGACGAGCAGCCGGACGAGCCCCGTCGGTCGCGGCGGCACGCCGCCCGGGTCGGCGAGCACCTCGGCGCGGCTGCCCGGGGGCAGCCACGGAGCGTCGGGGGTGGCGGCGACGAGCGTGGGGCGCTGGACCATCCGGCGAACGTAGGGCCGTGCGCGGCGGGCGGGACGGGTCCAGGGCCGTGCGTCAGCCGGAGTGCCGCACCCGGTAGCGCAGCCCGACGACGCCCATGGCGAACCGGCGCTCCTCCAGCAGCTCGAGGTCGAGCCGCACCCCGAGGGGCAGGGCGGGCTTGCCGCCGCCGACCGCCACGGGGCACAGCAGCAGCACGCACTCGTCGACGAGCCCGTGCCGGAACGCCTCCGCCCCGAGGATCGCGCCGCCGACGCTGAGGTCCCGGTCGGACGCCGCCTTGAGCCGCCGGACCGCCTCGGGGTCGAACCGCCGCTCCAGCCGGGTCCGCGCCGTGGTCACCGCGTCGAGCGTCGTGGAGTACACGATCTTGTCGGCGCTCCGCCACACGTCCGCGTACTCGCGCACGACCGCGGGCTCGTCGGCGAGCCAGTCGTCGTCCTCCCAGACGCGCATCGTCTCGTACATGCGCCGGCCGTACAGCGACGTGCCGATGCCCCGCTCGTGCGCGTTCCAGAACGCGTGCACCTCCTCGTCGGGGACCGACCAGTCGAACGCGCCGCTCGCGTCCTCGAGGTAGCCGTCGAGCGAGGTGTTCGCGGCGTAGATCAGCGAGCCCATGGGAGCCTCCGGCGGGACGGGTGCTCCACGGTGGCACCGGGGGTCGCCGGGGGCAAGGTGCCGCCCGGGTCCGGCGGGCCCGGACCCGGCCCCGGGAGATCGGGGCGCGCGCCGGGAACAACCGGCGCCACCCGGGAGTTGAGTGGAGCAGACTCAAGTTCGCCCCCGCGGAGTTGCACCGCGACCCACCGCGACGCAGACTTGAGCGCAGCAGGCTCAAGGCGCGAGGACCGCTCCCGGCCCCGGGGGCCCGCGCCGGACAGACGACGCAGCACGACGAAGGAGCACAGACATGGCACGAGCAGTCGGCATCGACCTGGGCACCACCAACTCCGTGGTGGCCGTCCTCGAGGGCGGGGAGCCCACGGTCATCGCCAACGCGGAGGGCGCGCGCACGACCCCCTCGGTCGTGGCGTTCTCCAAGACCGGCGAGGTCCTCGTCGGTGAGGTCGCCAAGCGGCAGGCCGTCACCAACGTCGACCGCACCATCTCGTCCGTCAAGCGCCACATGGGCACGGACTGGACCACCGAGATCGACGACAAGAAGTACACGGCGCAGGAGATCTCCGCCCGCGTGCTCGGCAAGCTGAAGCGCGACGCCGAGCAGTACCTGGGCGAGCCCGTCACGGACGCCGTCATCACCGTCCCGGCGTACTTCAACGACGCCGAGCGCCAGGCCACGAAGGACGCCGGCCAGATCGCCGGCCTCAACGTGCTGCGCATCGTCAACGAGCCCACCGCGGCGGCCCTGGCCTACGGCCTCGAGAAGGGCAAGGAGGACGAGCTGATCCTCGTCTTCGACCTCGGCGGCGGCACGTTCGACGTCTCCCTGCTCGAGGTGGGCAAGGACGACGACTTCTCGACCATCGAGGTCCGCGCGACCTCCGGCGACAACCGCCTCGGCGGCGACGACT
>JAEWGQ010000032.1 GCA_023388235.1 Actinomycetes bacterium
GCTCCACGGTGCCGAGGGCCAGCAGGCGCACCGCCGCGCCGGTGCCGACCAGGTCGGCGACAGCCGCGCTCGCGGGCGCGGCCAGCAGCCGCACCGGGTCCGCGAGCTGCTCGAGCCGGCCGCCGCGGCTCAGCACCGCGACGCGGTCCGCGAGCCGCACCGCCTCGTCCACGTCGTGCGTGACGAGCATGACCGTCGTGCCGAGCTCGGCCTGGATGCGCCGGAACTCGGTCTGCAGGCGCCGCCGGCCCACCGGGTCGACCGCGCCGAACGGCTCGTCCATGAGCAGGACCGGCGGGTTCGTCGCCAGGGCGCGGGCCACGCCGACGCGCTGCCGCTCGCCGCCCGACAGCTCGTGCGGGTACCGCCGGGCGTACCGCCCGGGCTCCAGGCCGACGAGCTCGAGCAGCTCTCCCGTGCGCGCGCGGGTGCGCGCCCGGTCCCACCCGAGCAACCGCGGCACCGTGGCGACGTTCTGCTCGACCGTGCGGTGCGGGAACAGGCCCACGTTCTGGATGACGTAGCCGATGCGCCGGCGCAGGGCCACGGCGTCGACGGTCGTGACGTCCTCGCCGTCCAGCAGGATGCGGCCCGCGGACGGCTCGACCAGGCGGTTCGCCATCCGCAGCGTCGTCGACTTGCCGCACCCGGACGGCCCGACGAGCGCCAGCAGCTCGTGCTCCTCGACGTGCAGCGTGAGGTCGCCGACCGCCACCGTGCCGTCGGCGTACTCCTTGCGCACGTGCTCGAACCCGATCGCGGTCGCCATGGCGACGACGCTACCCGGGGCCGCCGACAGCCGCCGCGAGGGCGCAGGCTCGCCGTCGCGAGGGCGCGGGCCAGCCGTCACGGGGCGCGGGCCCGCGGTGGCCGGCACCGGCGGCCCGGGCCGCGCGTGTCGGAGGGGGCCGGTAGCGTCGAGCGGGTGACAGCACCCGAGACCGCGGCCGGTGCCGCGGCGCGTGCCGCCGACGGCCTCGCCGCCGCGACCGGCCCCGCCGCGAACCCCTGGCTGTCCTGGGACTACGTGCAGCGCAACTGGGGCGACCTCAGCCACGCCCTCGAGCAGCACGCGACCCTGACCGTCCAGGCCGTGGCCATCGCCTGCCTGGTCGCGCTGCCGCTCGGGATGCTCGCCCACCTGCGCCCGCGCCTGGCGGCCCCGATCGTCGGGACCACCGGCGTGCTCTACACGATCCCCTCGCTCGCGCTGTTCACGGTGCTGGTCCCGTGGACCGGGATCGGCCGCACCCCGGTGCTGGTCGGGCTGGTCGTGTACGCCCTGCTGGTGCTGGTCCGGAACGTGCTCGTCGGGCTGGCGGGCGTCGACGAGAGCGTCCGCGACGCCGCCCGCGGGCTCGGGTACGGGCGGCTGCGGCTGCTGCTCACCGTCGAGCTGCCGAACGCCCTGCCCGCGATCGTCACGGGCATCCGCCTCGCCACGGTCACCACGGTCGCGCTCGTCACCGTCGGCGTCGTCGTGGGGTACGGCGGGCTGGGGAACCTCATGTTCCGGGGCTTCCGGAACAACAAGTACCACGCGGAGATCCTCACGGCGACGCTGCTGTGCCTCGCGCTGGCGCTCGTGCTCGACCTGCTGCTGTGGCTGGTCGGTCGCGCGGTGACGCCCTGGGCGCGCGGACGGGAGGCCTGAGCCGTGGACGTGCTGCGGGACGCCGTGACGTGGCTGAACGACCCGCTCAACTGGACCGGGCGCGACGGCGTGCTCGCGCTCACCGCCGCGCACCTGCGGATCAGCGCGCTCGCCGTGCTGCTCGCGGCGGTGGTCGCCCTGCCCACCGGCATCTGGCTCGGCCACCGGCGCCGGGGCGGCGTGCTGACCGTCGTGGTCGCCAACACCTCCCGGGCGCTGCCGACCTTCGCGCTGCTGACGATCCTCGCGTCGACCGGGCTGTTCGGCGCGACCGCCACCGTGCTCGCGGTCGCGGTGTTCGCCGTGCCGCCGATCCTCGGCAACACCTTCACCGGGCTGATGGAGGTCGACGCCGACGTGCGGGACGCCGCCCGCGGCGTCGGCATGTCGGGCGCCCGGTCGCTCGCCCTCGTGGAGCTGCCGCTCGCGCTGCCGCTGGTCGGCGCCGGGCTGCGGACCGCCACCACGCAGGTGCTCGCCACCGTGCCGCTCGCGGCCCTCGTCGGCGGCACCAGCCTGGGCTCGGTCATCGTCGAGGGCATGGCGCTGCAGCGGTACGGCCAGGTGGTGGCCGGCGCCGTGCTGGTCGCCGGGCTGTGCCTGGTGGTCGAGGCGCTGCTGGCCCTCGCGCAGCGCGCGCTCACCCCGGCGCCGATGCGGGCACCCGCCCGCCGGCGCCGCGGCTCCTCCGGCGGCCGGTCGTCCGCACCGGTTGCCGCACCGCCGGATCGCCGGTTCGATGAGCGGCGCGATCCCGCCCGCGTGCCCCCCACCCCGAGAACAGAGGAACGCACATGAACCTCCGTCGATCGACCCTCCCCGCCGCCGCGGCCGGGCTCCTGCTCCTCGTGGCCGCCTGCGGCGACCCGGGATCGGGCGGCGGCACCGCCGACCCGACCTCCGGCGGCGACGCCTCCGGGACGGTCTGCGAGCCGGTCGCGGGCGACCAGCTGGTCGTGCTCGAGGACGACCAGGGCCTGCAGAACGCCGACAACGTGATCCCCGCGGTGAACGCCGCCGCGGCCGAGGCGGACCCGGGGCTGATCCCGCTGCTCGACACGGTGTCCGCCGCCCTCGACACCGACGCGCTCATCGCCCTGAACAAGGCCGTCGACATCGACCGGAAGACGTCCTCGGAGGTCGCCGCGCAGTTCGTCGAGGACGAGGGGCTCGCCGCGCCGGACGCCTCGGCGGGCGCGGGCCGGAACGTCGTGGTCGGGGCCGCCAACTTCTCCGAGAGCGCGACGCTCGGCGAGATCTACGCCGCCGTGCTGCGCTCCGCCGGGTACGGCGCCGAGGTGCAGACCATCGGCAACCGGGAGACCTACCTCCCGGCGCTGGAGAGCGGCCAGATCACGCTCACGCCCGAGTACGCCGCGACGCTCGCGGAGTTCCTCAACACCAGCGCGAACGGCTCGGACGCCGAGCCGGTCGCCAGCGCCGACCCGGACGCGACCGTCGCAGCCCTCACCACCCTGGGTGCCGACGCCGGGCTGGCGTTCGGCGCGGTGTCGCAGGCGCAGGACCAGAACGCCTTCGCCGTCACGTCGGCGTTCGCCGAGGAGCACGACGTCGCGTCGCTGTCCGACCTCGCGACCGCGTGCGACGGCGGCCTGGTGCTCGCCGGGCCCGCCGAGTGCCCCGAGCGGCCGTTCTGCCAGCCGGGCCTCGAGGAGACGTACGGGCTGGCGTTCACGGACTTCAAGTCGTACGACTTCGGCCTGATCGGTGACGCCGTCCGCCAGGGCGAGGCCTCGATCGGCCTCGTGCTGTCGAGCGACGGCTCGCTCGCGAGCTGACGCGACGGACCCTGCGCCGAGGGGCGGGTCCACGGCGGGGAGCACTCCCCCGCCGCGGGCCCGCCCCTCGTCCGTCCGTCCGGCCGCCCGGCCCGGTCAGAGGCCCGCGGTCTCCAGCAGCCGCAGCCACACCTCGCTGACCGTGGGGTACGCCGGCACCGCGTGCCACAGCCGGTCGAGCGGGACCTCGCCGACGACGGCGACCGTCGCGGTCTGCAGCAGCTCCGCGGCGTCCGGCCCCGTGAACGTCGCGCCGACCACCACGCCCCGCGCCTCGTCCAGGACGAGCTGGGCCGTGCCCGAGTAGCCGTCGGCGGCCACCGCGGCCCCCGCGACGGACCCGATCGGGTACGACACCGTCCGCACGTCGAGCCCGGCGTCGCGGGCCTGCTGCTCCGTCCGGCCGACCCACGCGACCTCGGGACGCGTGAACACCACCTGCGGCACCGCCGCGGCGTCGGCGCTGGCCCGGTACCGCGTCCACTGCGCGGCCCCGGACTCGGCCCGCGCGGCGTCGTCGTCGCCGGAGAACCGCGCGGCCACGACGTCGCCGACCACGCGGGCGTCGTACTTGCCCTGGTGGGTCGTGGCGGTCCGCCCGGTGACGTCGCCGACGGCGAACAGCCAGCCGCCGTCCACCGCGGGCACCTGCAGCGCGTCGTCCACCGCGAGGGCGGCACCCGGCTCGAGCCCCAGGACGTCGAGGCCCAGGTCGCCCGTGCGGGGCCGGCGACCGGTGGCGACCAGCACCTCGTCGGCGTGCACCTCGTCGTCGCCCTGCGGGCCGCTGACCGTGAGGTGCACGCCGTCGTCGTCCCGGCGCACCCGCGTCGCCGAGGTGCCGAACCGCAGGTCGACCCCGAGGTCCCGGAGCCGGGCGGCGACCTCGTCGGCCGCGAACGGCTCGGCGCCGGTCAGCACGCGGTCACCACGGACCAGCAGCGTCACCTCGGCGCCCAGGTCCCGGTACGCGACCGCCATCTCGACGCCCACCACGCCCCCGCCGAGGATCGCCAGCCGCGCCGGGACGTCCTTCACGGCGGTCGCCTCCCGCGAGGTCCACGGGCGCGCCTCCGCCAGACCGGGCACCGGGGGGATCACGGGCTCGCTGCCGGTGGCGACCACCACGGCGTGCCGCGCCGTCAGGGAGAGGTCGCCGTCGGGGCCCTCGACGACGAGCTCCCGCGGCCCGGTGAACCGCGCCGCACCGCGCAGCAGCGCGATGCCCGCGGAGTCCAGCCACTCGACCTGGCCGTGGTCGTCCCAGTGCGAGGTGAACGCGTCGCGCCGGGCGAGCACCTGCTGCGGGTCGGGGGTGCCCGACACGAGCTCGGCCGCGCCGGGCACCGCGCGCGCGGCGGCCAGCACGGCGCCGGGGCGCAGCAGCGCCTTGGACGGCATGCAGGCCCAGTACGAGCACTCGCCCCCCACGAGCTCGTGCTCCACCACCACGACGGACAGCCCGAGCCGGCCCGCCCGGTCCGCCGCGTTCTCCCCCACCGCACCGGCGCCGACCACCACGACGTCGTACGTCACGGCCCCGGCCGCGCCTGTGCCGTGCTGCTCGCTGTCCTCGGTCATGTGCTCACTCCGTTCCTCGGTCCGCGGTCGGCTCCATCGTGGCCCCGGGCCGCCGGGTCGGCAGGTCGGCGCCCGCCGGGCGGCGATCAGGTGAACCGAGCCGCCACAGGTGCACACGCGGGTGAAACTGCGCGGTTCCGCTGTCCGGGCCCGCGGGTGGATGGGACCTTTGTCCCATGGAACCGGAGGAGTGGCGCATCGCGGTCACGGACGCGGACATCCGCGCCGCCAAGCGCGAGTGGGTCGCCGCACGCGACGGTGCCGCCACCGACGCCGAGGTGGCCCGGCGGTACGAGGTGCTGCGCCTGCTGGTCCACGCCCAGGCCCAGCAGCTCGCGGACGACGTCCGCGCCCGCGCCGGCCGCGCCCGCACCCCCGACGCGGACTGAGCCCCGCTCCGGCGCCGCCCGCGCCCCGGTGAGCGCCGCCGGCGCTCAGGCCGGCGGCACCGCGTTGTCGGCGATGACCTGCTGGTAGAACCGGAAGCTGTCCTTCGGCGTCCGCTCCTGCGTGTCGAAGTCGACGCCGACGATGCCCCACCGCTGCTCGTACCCCTCGCCCCACTCGAAGTTGTCGAGGAACGACCAGACGTAGTGCGCCTCCAGCGGCACCCCGTCGGCGACGGCGCGCGCCGCCTGCTGGAAGTGCGTCCGCAGGTACTCGGTGCGGTACGGGTCGTCCGTGGTGAGCGCCGCCGACTCGTCGGGGATGCCGTTCTCCGTGAGCAGCAGCGGGATCGCCGGGTACTCGTCGCGCAGCCGCGTGAGCAGGTCGTACAGCCCCTCCGGCCAGATCTGCTGCCAGGACGCCGCCGAGGTCGGGTGGATGCTCACCTGCGCGCCGTTCGTGGCGACGCCCGTCACCCCGTAGTACTGGACGGCCAGCAGGTCCGTGGGCGTGCTGATGACGTCGAGGTCGCCGTCCTCGACGAGCGCCTCGAAGCGGCTCGGCTCCGCCGGCACCTGCCCGGGCAGCAGCCCGATCGCGTCGTCCGGGTAGCGGCCGGTGAGCACCGGGTCGAGGAACAGCCGGTTCTCCGCCGCGTCCACGCGGGTGGCGGCCTCCTCCGCGCCGTCGAGCGGGTACACCGGCAGCAGGTTCAGCGCGATCCCGATGCGGCCGTCGGCGCCCGCGGCCCGGAACCGCTGCACCGCCAGGCCGTGCGCGAGCAGCTGGTGGTGCACGGCGGTCACCGCGGTCTGCGGGTTCTTCAGCCCGGGCGCGTGCGATCCGTACCAGTGGCCGACGTACGCGTGGGTCTTGGGCTCGTTGATGGTGAACCAGTCCGCGCCGGCGTCCCCGAGCGCGTCGACCACGACGCCCGCGTAGTCCGCGAACCGCTGCGCCGTGTCCCGGGACGCCCAGCCGCCGGCGTCCTGCAGCGCCTGCGGCAGGTCCCAGTGGAACAGCGTGATCGCGGGCCGGATCCCCGCCTCGACCAGCCCGTCGACGAACCGGCGGTACCAGTCCAGGCCGGGCTGGTTCACCGCGCCGGAGCCCGTGGGCTGCACGCGGGGCCACGACACGGAGAACCGGTAGGCGCCGATGCCGAGCTCGGTCATGATCCGGATGTCCTCGGCCCACCGCCGGTACACGTCCGCGCCGGGGTCGCCGGTGGCCCCCGACCGGATCTTGCCCGGCGTCGCGCAGAACGTGTCCCAGACCGACGGCCCGCGCCCGTCCGCGGTGGTGGAGCCCTCCACCTGGAACGCGGAGGTGGCGGCGCCCCAGGTGTATCCCGAGGGGAACGTCAGCGGTGCCGCGGGGGGCGTCCAGGGCGCCGGGGTGGTGGCTGCCGTGCCGGCCGGGGCGGGCGTCCCGGAGCAGCCGCTCAGCAGGGCGGCGCCGGCCGCGGCGGCACCGAGCCCGAGGGCGGTGCGGCGGTCGATCAGGGGGCCACCCGGGCGCGGGGTGGCCGGGGCGGGGGGACGCGAGGACGACGACACCGGACGCTCTCCTTCGAGGCCAGGGCTGTGGGAGCGCTCCCGCACGGAGCGCGCTGCCAGCGTAGCGGCCGGGCCCGCGCCCGCGGGGGGAAAACGACGAGGGCCCCGCCCGGTGTCTCCACGGGCGCCACGCCGCTTCGGGGACATTCTTGAAGATGCGGCACGGCTCGGTGACCGAGTTCCTGAACAACTCGCGGATCGCCTCCTGAAGTGACGGGCAGACTTGCGCGAGCTGCTTGAGACGAATGCCGGGTTGCTCGTAGGTAACAACGGCATGGCGGAAACCGTGGACGACGCCCTTCGCGTTATCCAGCTCTCAGATGATTCTGGCCCGGATGAGCAAATCCGAGATCCGCAAGACGAAGCCGGAAGTCCTTGAATCGACGCTTGTCAGGTGGAACCTTGAAGCGAGGGCTATCGCGGGGGGCGAGTGAGGGCGCCGGGACGGGGGGCCCAGGTCGTGCTGGCAGGTCAGCGGGCCTGCACGGGCTCGGCG
>JAEWGQ010000294.1 GCA_023388235.1 Actinomycetes bacterium
AACTGAACCCCCAACTCATGAAGTTTCTTATTCATTTTTCTGGCAGACCAACCATAGTCTTTGGCAATTACTGTTATTGCCACAGCCTCTTTACAGGATAAGACAATGTCGTAATAGGACGCCTTTGGTTTCATCTCTAAATTCTGTTGCTTTAGAATTAGCTTTTCTTGTCTTTCTCTTTTTAATTCTTCAAGTACTAAGATGAATAGATCTGGGTTGTCTAAAAGTTCATCTGTAGCATACATGCCATGTCTTCTAATACTTGGTAAAACTTCGCTTGTAACCCACCTTTTAAACTTTTTCGCTTGAGGTAATTTGCTAGATAAAATTAGGCTATATAGACCAGATTCATTTATAACAGCTGTTTTAGTTTGACCTTTAGGCACATTCCCATTTTGGGAATCTGCTAAGTCTAACATTATAAATTGTTTATCCTCTGTCTCAACATGATTTATAACTGCTTTACTTGAGTTAATATAACCAAGATTTTCAGCTATGTCTTTACCTACAAACCATGGTTCTCCATTCATTACCATTGTTCTTATATCTTTAAATTCGCTATTTCTAAAAATTTCTATGTTCATAAAGACCTCCTTAGTCTTTCTTATAAAATTCACTTTCAAATCCATCTGCATCGAGAATAAGGCCAGGCGCCCAATTAGGAACTATGGACATGATTTCATTTATTTCTTCGATACTAGATGAATCACTTTCTATTACAACTTCGTCATGGATATGCATGACGATATTAAATCCTTCTTTCTCAAGTCTCTTCATAGCCTCAGCTAAAATATCTCTGGCTATTGCTTGAACTATGTTTTCTACAAATTTACCACCGTAGGATTCTATCTTGTCCCATTTATTTCCTACTACAATTCCTTCATAGACAATTGATTCTCCACCAAATCGATTCATCCCTATTTTTGCTTTTGGATAAGCAAGTCTTCTTTTTGAGGGTAGTTGTATAAAAAGAATGCCTTTTTCATAGCTAATAACTAGGTTCTTGTATTCTTCTTTGCTTCTAGTCTTTACAACTCTTTTTACGACAGAATCTATGTCCCACCAAAGACTTACTATATTTGGATTAGCATCTCGCCAGGAATCGACTATTGATTGAAGTTCATCTTCAGATAAACCCATCTCAATACCACCCATTGCTTTAAGAGCACCTAAGGCCCCTTGATAACCGCAGGCTAAAGTCGCTATCTTTCCTTTTTGTCTAAGATGACCATTTACTCCATGCTTTTCAACTGGCACTCCAAACATCCTCGATGCTGTTCTGCAATAGATATCTTCTCCATTTTCAAAGGCATCCAGTACCCACTGTTCTCCTGCAAGCCATGCAAGGACTCGGGCCTCGATTGCTGAAAAGTCTGAAATAATAAACCTGGTGCCTTCTTTTGGTATAAAGGCTGTCCTTATTAATTGGGATAAAATATCAGAGGGTGATTCATAGAGAATTTCCATAGTTTCATAATCTCTATTTTTTACAAGACTTCTAGCTAGGTCTAAATCTTTTAGATTATTCCTTCTTAAGTTTTGAACTTGAATAAGCCTGCCTGAATATCTTCCAGTTCTATTTGCTCCATAAAATTGGATCAGACCCCTTGCTCGATTATCTTTTCCTTTTACATTTTTCATAGCATCATATTTTCTAACTGAAGACTTAGATAATTCCTGTCTAAGTTCCAATACTTCTTTAATATCTCCTTCAGCATTTTTAAGAGCAGACTCTACATCTTTCTTAGCTAAAGACTCTATCTCTAAGCCTTTCTTATTTAGCCATTCTTTTAACTGCATAGGAGAATTTGGATTTTCAAGACCAGTTAATTCTATGGCTCTATCCATGTTTTCATCTCGTAATATCTCATCAAATTTAATAGCTGAATCAACTAAAGATTCATCAATTAAAATTCCTCTATCATTGATGTTTTGGTCTATCCAGTAGTTTTCCCATTCTGATCGAGGCATAGGAAATGTTGATAATTTTTTCTTTATCTCCATTTCGGTTTCCACATCTCTTTGGTTGTATTCCTTAAAGGTAGACCACTTTTCTAAATCATGATGGGGTAGATTTCTTGTCCTCATACCATTGGTCTTAGTTGGTTTGCAAGGAATAGAAAAATATCTAATAAGAGCCTTTCCTTCATTCATCTTTTGCTTATCTAGTTTCAAAACCTCTCCTACTTTTTCAAGCGATAGAGGTAGACCAAGATAGGCTGACCAAATCATAGTGCAGTACCAACCTTGAGGTTTTAGTCTCTTACCTAAAAACCTAGATAGACACACCCTTTCAAAGTTTGCATTAAAGGCCCACTTTTCTATACTTTCATCTTTAAGTGCTGCTAATATTTCTTCAGGAATAATCTCTCCACTTGCCAAATCTATGGCCTTAACTTCTCCATCATCAATAGAGTAGGCAAAGAGGAGGATTTCAAAATCCTCAGTCTCGGCATATTTGTATACCCCACTTTTGCCTAAGTCAACCGAAGAATAGGTCTCAAGATCTATGGACATTTTCTTCATAGCTATCACTAAGCTTTGTTAATTCTGCTAAATTATTTTTTCTATCTTCTTTTATTTGTTTTTCTATTTTTCTGATATTT
>JAEWGQ010000329.1 GCA_023388235.1 Actinomycetes bacterium
GCGGGCTCACGACCGGCGAGGTCGGGGCGGGCACCTGGCTGCACGTGGCGTACTTCGCGGGGATGATCGCGATCGGCCTGGTCGCCACCACGCGGCGGCTGCGCGCGCTGTTCCTGGGCTGAGTCCGCCGGCGCGCCCGCGAGGCGGCGCCGGTGAGGCGGCGTGCACCGGTCAGGGCGGAGGGCGCCGATCAGGCGGGGTGTGCGGATCGGGTGGGGTGTGCCGGTCGGGGGGTGCGCGGATCGGATGGGGTGCGCGGATCGGGTGGGTGCGCGGATCGGGTGGGGTGCGCCGATTGGGTGGGGTGCGCGGGTCAGGCGGGGTGCGCCGATCGGGCGGGGTGCGCCGGTCAGGCGAAGCGCGCCGCGCGCGGCGGTCGCGGGCGGGTGCGGGGCGCCGTGACGCGGTCGGTGAGCTCCAGCAGCCGGACCACCCGGGCGCGGTGCGGCGCCCACGGGGCGAGCACGTCGAGCACCTCGTCCTGCTCGACCCGCCGCCCCGCGACCGCCGCGCCGACCAGGCGCGGCAGGTGCAGGTCCCCGACGGACACCGCGTCGGCGTCCCCGAGCACCCGCCGGGTGGTCTCGGCGACCGTCCAGATGCCGATCCCCGGCACCGTCGCGAGCCGTCGGCGCAGCTCCGCGGGGTCGGTCGCGGCCTCCTGCAGCCGGCGGGCGACCGCGGCGGCGCGCACGACGGTCGAGGTGCGCTGGTCGTCCACGCCCGCGCGCCGCCAGTCCCACACCGGGACCGAGCGCCAGCCCGTGGCGTCCGGCGGCACCCGCATGCCCGCCGGTGCCGGACCGGGCGGCACGCTGCCGTGGGCCAGCAGCAGCCGGCGCCAGGCCGCGTGGGCGTCGACCGTCAGCACCCGCTGCTCGAGCACGGCGGGCACCAGGGCCCCGAGCACGTCGCCCGTCCGCGGGATGCGCAGCCCCCGCAGCCGGCGGTGCGCGGACGCCAGACCGGCGTGCCCCGCGGGGTCGAAGCGCCGGGGGTCGTCGTGCGCGCCGAGCAGGCCCGGCACCGCGGCGAGCGCCCGCTCCGCACCCGGCCCCCAGGCGGTCGCCGTCACGACACCGCCGCCCGGGCGCAGATGCAGCGTGGCGGGCCCCGCGTCGGTGCGCAGCGCGAGCCAGGCCGTGCCGTCCGGCAGCACGCGCAGCGTCGGGTCGCCGCCGCCCCGGCGCAGCATCAGCAGCGTGAGGCGCAGGTCGAGCGGGCCGTCCGGCCGGTGCTCGGCGGACACGGCCCGCCCGGCGTCGAGCGCGGGGGACGGGTGGGGCACACCCCCAGGATGCCCGACCCCGCCGACACCCCCGCCTCCGGGGGTCCGCTGACCGCGCTCACGGGTGCGCGTCCCGCCCGTCCCGCCCCGGCCTCCAGCGCCTCCCGTGGGAGCCTCCGAACGTGAGGGGAGGGTTCTGCCCGACACGCCCGGCGTGTCCCGGCAGAACCCTCCCCTCACGGCGCGTGGGGCCGCAGGCCCGAGCGTGCCAGTCGCGCTCGGGCGGGGTACCTGTCCCGCGCCTGGCGTCCCGCTCGGGCCGCCCTCACGTCGTGTGCATCCCGCCCCTGGCGTCCCTTCCGTGAGCCCGCGCGTCCCGTGCGTGCAGCGCGCGCGGCACGCGCGTCCGGTGGGAGTCTCCGAACGTGAGGGGAGGGTTCTGCCCGACACGCGCGGCGTGTCTCGGCAGAACCCTCCGCTCACGGGGTCCGCGACGGGTCAGCGGGCCAGGAAGTCCAGGAGCACGCGGTTGACCTCGTCGGCGTGCGTCCAGAGCAGGCCGTGCGGGGCGCCCTCGATCTCGACGTACTCGGCGTCCGGCAGGGCCGCGTGGAACGGGCGCCCGGTGGCGTCGATCGGCAGGATGCGGTCGGCGGTGCCGTGCACGATGAGCGTCGGGACGTCGACCTTCGGCAGGTCCGCGCGGAAGTCGGTGACCCACGTCGGGACGGCGGCGCTCGAGGCGAACCACGAGGCGTTGGACGCGACGTCCCAGGAGTGGCGCAGCGCCTCCTCGGACAGGCGGGTGCCGAGGTTCTCGTCGGTGTTGTAGAAGTCGGCGTAGAACGACGTGAAGTAGGCGTACCGGTCGGCGGTCACGGCCGCGAGGATCCCGTCGAAGACCTCCTGCGGGACGCCGGTCGGGTTGTCGTCCGTGCGGAGCAGGAACGGCTCGAGCGACGCGAGGAACACCGCCTTGCCGACGCGCTCCGAGCCGTAGGTGCCCAGGTAGCGGCCGACCTCGCCGGTACCCATGGAGAACCCGACGAGGACGGCGTCGCGCAGGTCGAGGGTGTCGAGCACCGTCTTGAGGTCGGCGGCGAAGGTGTCGTAGTCGTACCCGGTGGTCGGCTGGCTGGACCGGCCGAACCCGCGGCGGTCGTAGGTGATGACGCGGTAGCCGGCGTCGAGCAGGGCGGCCGACTGCTTCTCCCACGAGTGCCCGTCGAGCGGGTAGCCGTGGATGAGCACGACCGGCCGGCCGGAGCCGTGGTCCTCGTAGTACACGTCGACGTCGGTGGAGTTCTCGGTGCCCACAGTGATGAACGGCATGGTCGTGCCTTCTCCCCTCGGTGGAGAACGGTCGTTCTCCGCGATGCGGACTACACTAGAGAACGAGCGTTTTCTTCGCAACCCCCCGGAGGTGTCCGATGGTGGAACAGGCGACGGCGACCGTGGTGGCCGACGACGACGCCCTGCGCGAGCGGGTGCTCGACGCCGCCGACGCGCTGTACTACGCCCGCGGCATCCAGGCGGTCGGCATGGACGAGCTGCGCACGGCGGCGGGCGTGCCGCTCAAGCGCCTGTACCGGCTGTTCGGGTCGAAGGACGCGATCGTGGCGGAGGTGCTCCGGCGCCGGCACGTGCAGTGGGAGCAGGGGCTGACCGCGGCGGTGGTCGCCGCCGGCAGCCCGCGCGACCGGCTGCTGGCGATCTACGACTACCTGGCCGGCTGGTTCGGCCAGGGCGACTTCCACGGGTGCATCTTCATCAACGCGTTCGGCGAGCTCGGCGGCTGCTCGTCGGAGGTCGCGGCCCTGGCGCGCGAGCACAAGGCGGGGTTCCAGGCGTACGTGGCGGAGCTGGTCGACGTCGCCGGCGGGCCGCCCGCGCTGGCCGCGCAGCTCGCGATCCTCGCGGAGGGCGCGCAGACCACGGCCGCCATCGCCGGCTCCCCGGAACCCGCGGCCCAGGCGCGGGCAGCCGCCGAGACGCTGATCGACGCCGCCGGGGTGGCCGCGGACTGAGGTCGCCGCGCTGCGTTGCCCCGGACGGAGGTCGCCGGCGCCGGGGTCGCCCGGTTCCCCCGGGCGCGCGGATCCGCCCGGAGCGCGCGGTGCGACGCGGCTCTGCCCGTGGTCACGGAGCGCGCGGTGCGTCCCGTGGTTGCGGAGCGCGGGTGCCGCGCGGCCCGGGGTCACGGAGCGCGCGTCAGGCGGCGCGGCTGCCCGTCACCGAGGCCAGCCACTCGAACACCGCGGTGGTGTACGCCGCGTACGCCTCCGGCGCGGACAGCGCGAGGTCGTGGATCCCGCCCGGGATCGTCACCAGCGTGACGTCCTCGCCGAGCCGCGGGGCGCGCGCCCAGATCTGCTCGACGTCCAGCACCGTGTCCTGCGCGTCGAGCAGCGGGTTGGTGCGGGAGTTCGGTCCGGACTCCGCGGCGGTGCACACGAGGACGGGCGCCTCGATCCGCAGCCCCCGCGCGAGCCGCGCCTGCCCGCGCCGGACGGCCCGCAGCCACCCGGCGCGCACGGGGAAGCCCTCGGCCGGCTTGAGCGTGCGGTCGTAGTCCCACCGCCCGCCGTTCGCGACGTGCAGGTGCCAGGAGTACGCCGACGGGCCGTCCGCGAGCACGCGCATCGGGTCGACAGGGGCCAGCCCGTCCAGCACCCAGGTCGAGACCACGCGGTGGAACCAGCGCGAGTTGAGGTCGAACCACGGGCTGTTCAGCACGAGTGCGTCCACCGCGGCGCGGCCCCCGGGGCTGTTCGCCCAGAGCGCTGCGGTGAGCCCGCCGGTGGAGTGCGCGTGCACGGTCAGCCGGTCGTGCCCGAGCACGTCGCGCACGAGCCGCGCGGCGAGCCCGAGGTCGGTGCGGTACTCGGCGAGGTCGTCGACGTAGTGCGGGACCTGGCCGGGGCGCCACGAGCGACCGCACCGGCGCAGGTCGACCGCGTAGAACGTGTGGCCCCGGCGCTCCCAGTCCGCCGCGAGGTGCGTCTGGAAGAAGTAGTCGTTGAAGCCGTGCACGTGCAGCACGGCCGGCCCGCCGGGCTCGCGGCCGTCCGCGCCGGGGGAGCGGCGCACGACGGTGGCGACCAGGTCGGGGTCCGCGGCGGACACCGGCAGGGTGGTGCGCTCCCAGCCGGGCCCGAGCAGGTCCTGCTCCCAGCGGGTCACCGCTGCCCCCGGGACGCCGCGGCGGGCAGGCGCAGCGGCAGCAGCGCGGCGAGACCGAGCGCGAGGACCAGCACGAGACCCAGGATGCCCCACCGCTGCGAGCCGGAGACGGACACGAAGGTGGCGAAGGCCAGCGGGGCGAGGAAGCTCGCGGCGCGGCCGGTGGTGGCGTACAGGCCGAACATCTGCGACTCCCGCCCGGGCGGGGCGACCCGGGTGAGCAGCGAGCGGCTCGCGGACTGCGCGGGCCCGACGAACACGCACAGCAGCAGCCCGCACACCCAGAACGCCGGCCGGCCCGCGCCGGCGAGCAGGAACGTCGCGACGCCCGCCACGACCAGGCCGGCCAGGGACGCGAGGATCAGGGCGCGCGGCCCGATCCGGTCGTCCAGCAGCCCGGCGAGCAGCGTCGACACCCCGGCCACCACGTTCGCGGCGATGGCGAACACCACGACCTCGCCGGCCGAGAACCCGAACGTCCCCGAGGCGATGACGGCGCCGAAGGTGAACACGCCCGCGAGCCCGTCGCGGTACACGGCGCTCGCCAGCAGGAACAGCACGGTGCTCCGGGACGTGCGCCACAGGTCGCGGACGTCGGCGACGATCCGCCGGTAGGCGTGCGCGACGCTCTCGCGGGGGGCGGCGGACCGCCCGGCGCCCGGCTCGTCCGGGACCGCCAGCAGCACCGGCACCGCGAACACGCCGAACCACAGCGCCGACACCAGGACCGCGACGCGGATGTTCGCGCCCTCCTCCGCGGTGACCCCGAACCACCCGACCTCCGGGTTGATGAACCCGACGAACAGCACCAGGAGCAGCACGATCCCGCCGAGGTACCCGGCGCCCCAGCCGAGCCCGCTGACCCGGCCCAGGGTGGCGGGCGTCGCCACGCGCGGCAGCAGCGCGTTGTAGTGCACGGACGCGAGCTCGAACGTGAGGTTCCCGACCGCGAGCAGCGCGATGCCGAGCAGCAGGTTCGCGGTCAGGGCGCCGGGGTCGGGTCGCACGAGGGCCATCGCGGCGCACAGCGCGACGGTCACGGCCGTCTGGACCGCGAGGCCCCGGCGCCGCCGGCCGGTCCCGTCCGCGCGCGTGCCGGTGAGCGGCGCGAGCAGCGCGATGAAGACCCCGGCGGCGGTCAGCCCCCAGCCCAGCCAGGCGGAGTGCGCGGCGAGATCGGCGTCCAGGGCGGCGCCGCCCGCGGCCACGACGTCGGGCGCGACGAAGTCCTCGCTGGTCAGCCACCGCGTGAACACGAACGTCGTGATGACGGCGTTGAACGCGGCCGAGCCCCAGTCCCACAGCGCCCAGGCGGCGATCCGGCCGCGGGCGCCCCGGGCGGACGCGGCCGGCGGTCCCGCCGGGGGTGCGGCGGGCAGGGGCGGCGGGACGGCGTCGGCGTGCACGGACCAGGCATACCGCCCGCGGGCGTCCGGCGCGTGTCGAACCGCTGAACGCCGGGTGCCGCGGCCGGTTGCCGCCCCGCCGGCGGGTGCCTACGGTCCGGGCATGGCCTCGGACGTCCGCATCGGCATCTCCGGCTGGCGGTACGCGCCGTGGCGCGGCGTCTTCTACCCGCGGGGGCTGCCGCAGCGCCGCGAGCTCGAGTACGCCGCGCAGCACCTGGGATCGGTCGAGGTGAACGGCTCGTTCTACGCGCTGCAGCGGCCGGAGTCGTACCGCGCCTGGCGCGCCGAGGTGCCGGACGACTTCGTGTTCTCGGTCAAGGGCGGCCGGTTCGTCACGCACATGAAGAAGCTCGCGGACGTCGAGGTGCCGCTCGCGAACTTCTTCGCCTCCGGGGTGCTCGCGCTCGGCCCGGCGCTCGGGCCGGTGCTGTGGCAGCTGCCGCCGACCCTGGGCTTCGACCCGGACCGGCTCGCCCGGTTCTTCGACCTGCTCCCGCGCTCGACGGCCGCCGCGGCGGCGCTCGCCGAGCGGCACGACGAGCGCCTCGACGGCCGCGCGTGGACCACCACCGAGGCGGACCGCCCCCTGCGGCACGTGCTGGAGGTGCGGCACGCCTCGTTCGCCACCCCCGAGCTGCCGGCCCTGCTGCGCGCGCACGACATCGGCCTGGTCGTCGCGGACACCGCCGGGAAGTGGCCGTACCTGGAGGACGTGACGTCGGACGTCGTGTACGTGCGGCTGCACGGCGACGCCGAGCTGTACGTGTCCGGG
Organism: Actinomycetes bacterium; assembly: GCA_023388235.1. Taxonomy (GTDB): domain Bacteria; phylum Actinomycetota; class Actinomycetes; order Actinomycetales; family Cellulomonadaceae; genus Cellulomonas. Next base: position 6,593 of record JAEWGQ010000329.1, read on the forward strand.
TACGGCGACGAGGCCCTGGACCGCTGGGCCGCGCGGGTCCGGGCGTGGGCGGCGGGGTCCGAGCCGGCGGACGCGCAGCGCCTCGGGCCGGCCGCCGACCCGGCTCCCGGCGGCCGGGACGTGTTCGTCTACTTCGACAACGACGTGAAGGTGCGCGCGCCGGTGGACGCGATGGCGCTGGCGGAGCGCCTGGGGGTGGGACCCGGCCGGTGAGGCCTCAGCGCTCGCGGCCGCGCAGCCGGTCGATCTCGCGGCGCTCCCGCTTGGTGGGCCGCCCGGCGCCCCGGTCGCGCACCGCCGCCACGGCGACCTGCTCCGGCGGCGGGGGAGCGGGCGTGCGGTCGACGTAGCACTCCGCGGCGGGCGCGGCGCCCACCCGGCGCTCGATGACCCGCGCCACCTCGACCACCCGCTCCGGGCCGTCGCCGCGGACGCGGACCTCGTCCCCGACCGAGACGGTGGTCGCCGGCTTGGCGCGGTCGCCGTTCACGCGGACGTGCCCCGCGCGGCAGGCGGCGGCGGCCAGGGCGCGCGTCTTCGTCAGGCGCACCGCCCAGACCCAGCGGTCCACGCGGGTGCGCGCCGGCGGGGCGTCGGCCACCGTCAGCC
>JAEWGQ010000059.1 GCA_023388235.1 Actinomycetes bacterium
GCGGCGAGCCGCTCGCCCACGAGGATCAGCGCACCCGGCGCGCCCAGCGCACCGGCGGCGTCCGCGAGCTCGCCGGCGCCGATGGCGTCCAGCACCTCGGGCTCGGTGCCCGGCGCGGCGGCCAGCAGCGTGCCGTCCAGGCGCTCGAGCCCGCGCGACGCGAACGGGGCGACGGACAGCACCCGCGTGCGGCCCGCGACCACGCCCTTGCGCAGCCGCAGGAAGACGATGCCGGCCTCCTCCTCGGCCTCCAGGCCCGCCAGCAGCACGGCCGGCGCGGCCTCGAGGTCCGCGAAGGTCACGCCGAGGCCCGTGCCCGCGACCGCGTGGCCGAGGAACGCGAGCTCCTCGTCCGAGTGCGGCCGGGCGCGCAGGTCCACGTCGTTGGTGCCGAGCACCACGCGGGCGAACTTGCCGTACGCGTAGGCGTCCTCGACGGTCAGGCGGCCGCCGGGCAGCACGCCCACGCCGCCCGCGGCGCGCGCCTGCTCCAGCCCGTGCGCCGCGACCTCCAGGGCCTCGGCCCACGACGCCGGGTGCAGCTCGCCCCGCGTGCCGTCCGCGGCCCGGTCCCGCACCAGCGGGGTGGTGATCCGGTCGGCGGCGGACTGCCAGGTGAACGCGAAGCGGTCCTTGTCGGTGATCCACTCCTCGTTGACCTCGGCGTCCTCGCCGGCCAGGCGGCGCAGCACGACGCCGCGGCGGTGGTCGACGCGGATCGCCGCGCCCGAGGAGTCGTGCTCCGCGACGCCGGGGGTCGACACCAGGTCGAACGGGCGGGCGCGGAACCGGTACGCCGCGCCGGTCAGCGCGCCGACCGGGCAGATCTGCACGGTGTTGCCGGAGAAGTACGACGCGAACGGGCTGCCCGACTCGTCGTCCTCGCTCGGGCCGACGGGGATGTCCGCGCCGAGCACGACCACGCCGTCGGCGGGCAGCCGGCCGGCGTCCTCGATCGTGCGGCCCACGCCGTCGTCGGCGCCCGCGAAGCCCAGCACGTCGGCGTCGAAGCGCCCGATCTGCTGCATCGCCCCGCGCTTCTGCAGGTCGATGAACGGGTCGCCGGCGATCTCCCGGGAGAACCGGGTGCAGCGCTGGCACAGGATGCACCGCTCGCGGTCCAGCAGGATCTCGGTCGAGATCGCCAGCGGCTTCGGGAACGTGCGCTTGATGTCGACGAACCGGCTGGTCGAGCGCCCGTTCGACATGGCCTGGTTCTGCAGGGGGCACTCGCCGCCCTTGTCGCAGACCGGGCAGTCCAGCGGGTGGTTGATGAGCAGCAGCTCCATGACGCCGTGCTGCGCCTTGTCCGCCTCGGCCGACGTGCGCTGCGTGCGCACCTCCATGCCCGGGGTGGCGGTCAGGGTGCAGGACGCCTGGGGCTTCGGCATCTTCGCGAGGTTGCCGTCGCGGCCCGGCGCCCAGACCTCGACGAGGCACTGGCGGCAGGCGCCCGCCGGGGCGAGCAGCGGGTGGTCGCAGAACCGCGGGATCTGGATCCCGAGCTCCTCGGCGGCGCGGATGACCAGGGTGCCCTTGGGCACGGTGGTCTCGATGCCGTCGATGGTGAAGGTGACGCCGTCCTGGGGGGCGACGGCGCCCGACGGCGTGGATGCGGTGATGGTCATGCGTGGGCTCCCGCGAGCTGGCCGGTGCGGCGCGGCGTGTAGGGGAAGAGGGCCGAGCGCTCCGGCGGGAACAGCACGTCCGCCGGGGTGTGCGTACCGGCCTCGAACTCCTCGCGGAAGTACTGGATGGCCGACGTGATGGGGCTGGTGGCGCCGTCCCCGAGGGCGCAGAACGCCTTGCCGAGGATGTTGTCGCACAGGTCGAGCAGCAGGTCGATGTCGCCCGCCGTGCCCTGGCCCGCCTCGAGGCGGCCGAGCACCTGCGCCAGCCAGAACGTGCCCTCGCGGCAGGGCGTGCACTTGCCGCAGGACTCGTGCTTGTAGAACTGCGTCCACCGGGACACGGCCTTGACGACCGACACCGTCTCGTCGAACACCTGCAGGGCGCGGGTGCCGAGCATCGAGCCGGCGGCACCCACCTCCTCGTAGGTGAGCGGGACGTCGAGGTGCTCCGCGGTGAAGATCGGCGTGGACGAGCCGCCGGGGGTCCAGAACTTCAGCTCGTGGCCCTCGCGGATGCCGCCCGCCATCTCGACGAGCTCGCGCATCGTGATCCCGAGCGGCGCCTCGTACTGGCCGGGGCGCTGCACGTGCCCGGACAGGGAGAACAGCCCGTGGCCCGGGGACCGGTCGGTGCCCATCGCGCGGAACCAGTCCGAGCCGCCGCGCACGATGCCGGGCACCGACGCGATCGACTCGACGTTGTTGACGACGGTCGGCCGGGCGTACAGGCCCGCGACCGCGGGGAACGGCGGCTTGAGGCGCGGCTGGCCGCGGCGGCCCTCGAGCGAGTCGAGCAGCGCCGTCTCCTCGCCGCAGATGTACGCGCCGGCGCCGGCGTGCACCGTGACGTCGAGGTCGTAGCCGCTGCCCAGGATGTTCTTGCCGAGGTAGCCCTTGGCGTACGCCTCCTCGACCGCGCGCAGCAGCCGGCGGTAGACGTGCACGACCTCGCCGCGCAGGTAGATGAAGGCGTGGTGGCAGCCGATCGCGTACGACGTGATCGCGACGCCCTCGATCAGCACCTGCGGGTCCGCCAGCATGAGCGGGATGTCCTTGCAGGTGCCGGGCTCCGACTCGTCGGCGTTGACCACGAGGTAGCGCGGGCCGCCGTCCGGCGCGGGCAGGAAGCCCCACTTCATGCCGGTCGGGAAGCCGGCGCCGCCGCGGCCGCGCAGGCCGGAGTCCTTGACGACGGTGACGACGTCGCCGGCCGCCATGGTCAGGGCCTTGCGCAGGCCCTCGTAGCCCCCGTGCGCCTCGTACGTGGCGAGGGTCCAGGACCGGTCGGCGTCCCAGCGCTCGCTGAGCACCGGGGTCAGGGTGTCGGCCATCACGACTCCTTCGCGCCGTCGGAGGGTGCGGACGTGTCGTCCGCGCGGTGCTCGGCCTTCTCCTGCGCGGCCGTCCGCTCGGGGGCGCCGGCCGCCGGGCGGTCCACGCTGGACTGCGGCTCGCCGGGCTGCGGGGCCGACGCGGCCGCCGGGGCGCTGCCCGCGGCCGGTGCGGCGTCCTCGCCGGTGAACGACGGGGCGCGCCAGCCCTTCTCGCGGGCCAGCTCGAGGCCGCGCAGCGTGGCGGGGCCCGCCCCGACGCCCTCGTCGGCCAGGCCGTCGGGGAACCCGGCCAGCACGCGGGACACCTGCTTGAACGTCTGCACCCGGCCCGGGCCGCGCGTCGGGGCGACGGGGTCGCCCGCGATCAGCCGGCCGACGACCTCGGCCGCGGACTCCGGCGTCTGGTTGTCGAAGAACTCCCAGTTGATCATCATCACGGGCGCGAAGTCGCACGCCGCGTTGCACTCGATCCGCTCGAGCGTGATCTTGCCGTCGGCCGTCGTCTCGTCGTGCCCGACGCCCAGGCGGTCCGTCAGGTCCTCCCAGATGGCGTCGCCGCCCATGATCGCGCAGAGCGTGTTGGTGCAGACGCCCACCGTGTACTCGCCGTTCGGGCGGCGCTTGTACTGCGTGTAGAACGTCGCGACCGCCGACACCTGGGCGGTGGACAGGCCCAGCTCGCCGGCGCAGAACGCGATGCCCGCCGGGCTGACGTAGCCGTCCTCGCTCTGCACGAGGTGCAGCAGCGGGAGCAGCGCCGAGCGCGAGTCCGGGTACCGGGCGACGACCTGCGCCGCGTCGGCGGCCAGGCGCTCGCGCGTCGCGTCGTCGTAGGTGGCCCGCGGCCGGCCGCCGCCGGGCACGCGCGGGTGGTCGATCGTGGTCATCAGCGGTCCACCCCTCCGAGCACCGGGTCGATGGAGGCGACGGAGCAGACGACGTCCGCGACCTGGCCGCCCTCGCAGAGCACCGAGACGGCCTGCAGGTTGTTGAACGACGGGTCGCGGAAGTGCGCCCGGTACGGCTTGGTGCCCCCGTCGGAGACGAGGTGCACCCCGAGCTCGCCGCGCGGGTGCTCGACGGTCTGCCACACCTGGCCGGCCGGCACCCGGAAGCCCTCGGTGACGAGCTTGAAGTGGTGGATCAGGGCCTCCATCGAGGTGCCCATGATCTCGCGGATGTGGTCGAGCGAGTTGCCCATGCCGTCGGAGCCGATGGCGAGCTGCGCCGGCCACGCGACCTTCTTGTCCGCGACCATCACCGGCGTGCCCGCGGAGGCCTTGAGGCGCTCCACGACCTGCTCGATGATGCGCATCGACTGGTAGCACTCCTCGATGCGCAGGACCATCCGGTCCCAGCAGTCCGAGCCCTCGGACACCGGCACGTCGAAGTCGTACGTCTCGTACCCGCAGTACGGGGCGGCCTTGCGCACGTCGTACGGCAGGCCGGTGGACCGCAGCATCGGGCCGGTGATGCCGAGCGCCATGCACCCGGCGAGGTTCAGCACCCCCACGTCCTGCAGCCGCCCCTTGAGGATCGGCTGGCCGAGCATGAGGTCCTCGAGCTGCTTCATGTACCGGCGCACGCCCACGAGCGCCTCGGCGACGGAGTCGAGCGCGCCCGGCGGGATGTCCTGCGCGACGCCCCCGGGGCGGATGAACGCGTGGTTCATCCGCAGGCCGGAGATCAGCTCGAAGATCCGCAGGATCTCCTCGCGGGCGGTGAACCCGATCGTCATGATCGTGGTCGCGCCGAGCTCGTTGCCGCCGGTGGCCAGGCACACCAGGTGCGAGGCGATCCGGTTGAGCTCCATCATCAGCACGCGGATCTCGGTGGCGCGCACCGGGATGTCGTCGGTGATGCCGAGCAGCTTCTCCACCGCGAGGCAGTAGGCCGCCTCCTGGAACAGCGGGGCGACGTAGTCCATGCGGGTGCAGAACGTCACGCCCTGCGTCCAGGTGCGGAACTCCATGTTCTTCTCGATGCCGGTGTGCAGGTAGCCGATGCCCGCGCGGGCCTCGGTCACCGTCTCGCCGTCGATCTCGAGCATGAGCCGGAGCACGCCGTGCGTCGACGGGTGCTGCGGGCCCATGTTGACGACGATGCGCTGCTCGCCGAGGCGGGCGGCCTCCTCGGCGATGTCGGACCAGTCGCCGCCCGTCGCCTCGAAGGTGCGCAGGCCGACGGTCTCGTCGTCGACGAGGTGCCCCGTGGCGTGCACGCTCGGGGGGGTCTGGGTGCTCACGAGTACTGCCTCCGCTGGTCGGCCGGCGGCACGGTGGCGCCCTTGTACTCCACCGGGATGCCGCCGAGCGGGTAGTCCTTGCGCTGCGGGTGACCCGGCCAGTCGTCCGGCATCTCGATCCGCGCCAGGTCGGTGCGACCGGTGAAGACGATGCCGAAGAAGTCGTAGGTCTCGCGCTCGTGCCAGTCGTTGGCCGGGTAGATCTCGACCGTGGACGGGATGGTCGGGTCGTCCTCGGGGGCGGCGACCTCGACGCGCAGCCGGCGGCCGTGGGTCACGGACACCAGGTGGTAGACGGCGTGCAGCTCGCGGCCCGTGTCGTGCGGGTAGTGCACGCCGGACACGCCGAGCGACATCTCGAACCGCAGGTCCTGGTCGTCGCGCAGCGCGCGGGCGACCTCGGTCAGGTGCGCGCGGGCGACGTGCAGCGTCAGCTCCTCGCGGTCGACCACGACGGACTCGACCGCCGCGGCGAACCCGGTGCCGGACTCGTCCAGCACCTCCGCGAGGACGTCGACGACCTCGTCGAACCAGCCGCCGTAGGGCCGTTCGCTCGGGCCGGGCATGGCGACGGTCTGCACGAGGCCGCCGAACCCGGAGGTGTCGCCGGTGCCCTGCACGCCGAACATGCCGTGCCGGACGTCGACGACCTCCAG
>JAEWGQ010000047.1 GCA_023388235.1 Actinomycetes bacterium
GCACACATACTTGGCATGCTCGATAGGTACCGACGATTGAACCGCAGGAACCTCATAACTGAAGGCATTTCCTACGTCCTTAAACTGGGTGAAACCTTGATCATGCATGCACTGAACCATGAGGTCCGCTCGTCGTTCCACATCAGCATCTTCGACTCCGTTGAAACGCTCGATAATTTCCACATCCGGGCGCTCCGGAACCGCTACACCTTCATCCTCGGCATCACTAACAACAAAACCCCACAAACCATCAAGCATTTCTTGGTCAGTGGTGACCGGCCAAGACCGTTTGCCATCTTTACCAACGATCACCGGCGGAGCATTCGTAAACTCGGGCTCCGACGTCTGAGTCTCACTCGATTCACTCGCAGCTTCGCTAGCAGCCGTTGATTCACTAGGCGACGGCTTATCCAGCTTTGGCGCCGCACCGTCATCTGACGAGCACGAGGCAATCAGCAGAACAACTGCGCACGGCCCTATTAAACGAAGACGGATTTCCCACACCCCTATAGCCCTCAAAGTCCGTTGCCTAAGACGCGACAAAGCTCCCTCGCTCAGCCACCTCTGCATCACAAGCCTCTAGCAGGACCTTCGTCCCACGATTGATAATGTCCGAAATTACACAGCTAACAAGAGCCCGTCAAGCAATTTAGTGCAATTTAACACTGCACTTTTTGTTACCTATTCTGACCTGGGAGTTTATGTCGTCCTTCGCCTACTGACCCAGGTCAGTATCCAAACTCTAAGGGGCGTCGATAGGTGTACTCCGTTGCCAGTGATCACTCTGAGACGCTAAATCTTCTTTCCTAGCGGGATCTGCTCTGCACCTGTACGCTCGATCAATTCAGGAAGCACCCTACGGCGTAAACTAGCCCTATGACTGAATGCCAGCAGAGCAAGAATGCCCCCATCGTCTGGATTGATTGTGAAATGACGGGGCTTGACCTTGAGCGCGATGAACTCATTGAGATCGCCGTTGTTGTCACGGACAGTAACCTGGAGCCCCTGGATGGCGGAATTGACATTGTCATTAAGCCGTCACAGGCCGCGCTAGACAATATGGGCGACTTTGTGCGAACGATGCATATTGAATCCGGGCTGCTCCCCCAGCTTGAGGGTGGTGTTTCCTTGGAAGAGGCAACAGCACAGGTGATGGATTACCTCACCGCGCGAGTTCCAGAAGCGAGGAAGGCACCGCTTGGGGGCAACTCGGTTGCCACGGACCGTGAGTTTTTGGCGAAGCAGATGCCCGCCGTCGTCGAGCATCTGCATTACCGGATTATTGATGTCTCTTCCATTAAAGAGCTTGCCAAGCGCTGGTTCCCCCGCTGCTACTACCAGGCCCCAAAGAAGTTTGGTAACCACCGCGCTATCGGTGACATTTTTGATTCGATCGACGAATTGCGTTACTACCGCGAGGCACTGTTTCCACAAGGTGATGGGCCGAGCACTTCAGAAGCTATCCGGGCCGCACGGAAGATCCTGGACTCACGCACTCAGCTTCGCTACGAAGCCGGCGAAGGCTAACCCTCCCCTCTAGCTTGATTCGTACGTGGTTTTGCTCCGATCCTGGAGTTAGAAGGATGCGGAGCATACCCGTACGTTCAGTGCTGACGTGCGCGCAAAAGCTGCACGCTTGGCTGAGCAACATATTGACAGCCACGGCTAGCTAGAGACCGCGTGCAACGACGTGGCTCGCCCGTCAATCAGCATCGGAGATTCCGAAACGAACATGGCCTCGAAGGATTCCTTCGAGGCCATGATGGTGTCGGTATAAAAAGTGGGGCGATCAACGGGACTTGAACCCGCGACCCTCTGGACCACAACCAGATGCTCTACCAGCTGAGCTATGACCGCCATCTGTGTCCGAGATTTCCAGTAAGCACGTTACTGAATTCCCGTAACGGATTATGACTATACCGAAGGATGAGCCCGCTTGCGAAATCCGTGGCTGTGACCTTGGTTAAAGTCACGTCAGCTGGGCTATTACTGGCACAGATTATCAACTACCGCCGCACGCTCCCGATAGATCGACAGCGGCTGTTCGGCCGCTTCAGATTCAGTTACATTGCCCGCCGCATCAGCTAAATCTCGCAGCGCATGCGACAGCTCGTGATCAGTAGCCACAACGGAAGCCTCCGCTAGGCGGAACTCCCACTGAATGAAGCTGTCCTGTACCCGCTTATCGAGATCAGCCAGGGCGGTATCGCCGCCAAGCTGTTCCACAATCGGCATCATCTCACCGTCAATAGCGCGATACTCAGCGCACGCTTCAGCATCGGACCCGCGTTCGGCGCAGGCGCCCAGGGCTACCAGGCATACGGCCGCGCAGGCGGCGATGAGGGAGCGGCCCTTCGACGTCGTCATCCCCATAAACCCCATGACAGCTATCACCAGAACGCGCGGACAGCGATGGCGTCCGCAAACTTCTCCAGGTTCTCCTCGTTGGCGCCCAAGTAGAGCGAGCCGTCAATGAGGGAAATTTCCATCACGTAGAAGTCATGCTCAGATTCAGGCAGGCCACGGACAATATCAACGCGGTTGAAGAGCAGCTGCTCGTCACGCCCCATGTAGTCCTTGATGTAGCCA
>JAEWGQ010000107.1 GCA_023388235.1 Actinomycetes bacterium
GGCCTGCTCGGCGCGCGTTCCGCGATCGCGCCGGTCTCGTTCAGCGCGCCGGCCTACAGCGAAGCGACCGTCGAGCGCGGACGCACGCTCGCGGCGCTCGGCGACTGCGCGGTCTGCCACACCGCGCCGGGCGGCGCGCCCAACGCCGGCGGCCGCGCGATGGAGACCCCCTTCGGCACGATCTACACCACCAACCTCACGCCCGACCCCGAGACCGGTCTCGGCCGCTGGTCGTTCAGCGCCTTCCAGCGCGCGATGCGCGAGGGCATCTCGCGCGACGGCCATCACCTGTATCCGGCCTTTCCATACACCGCTTTCGCCAAGACCAGCGACGACGACCTGCAGGCGCTCTATGCGTACTTCATGTCCTTGCCGCCGGTGCGCGCCGAAACGCCCGAGGCCGAGCTGAAGTTCCCCTTCGGCGCCCGCCCGCTCATGGCGGGATGGAACGCGCTCTTCCACGACCCGGCGCCGATGCAGCCCGTCGCCACGCAGAGTGCGGAATGGAATCGGGGCGCCTACCTCGTCAACGGCCTCGGCCACTGCGGCGCGTGCCACACGCCGCGCAACGCGCTCGGCGCGGAGCAGGGCGGGGCGGCCTTCCTGTCGGGCGCCATGGTCGAAGGCTGGGAGGCGCCGCCGCTGACCGCGCGCTCCAACGCGGCCGTGCCCTGGAACGCCGATGCGCTCTACGACTACCTGCGCCATGGCCACGCGCGCCACCACGGCGTCGCGGGCGGACCGATGGCCGAGGTGGTGCGCGAGCTCGCCGCCGTGCCCGATGCGGACATCCGCGCCATGGCGACCTACCTCGCCTCGTTCAACCCCCGGCAATCGAACGAGGCCGCCGACACGCAGGCCCGGCAGGCGGTGGCGCGCGCGGCGGCCGGCCAGGGCCGGCTGCTCGGCAGCGCCCAGCGCCTGTTCGACGGCGCCTGCGCCGCCTGCCACCACGACGGCGACGGCCCCACGCTGCTGGGCGTGAACACGCCGCTGGCGCTCAACAGCAACTTGACGAGCGCGCGGCCCGACAACCTGCTGCGCACCCTGCTCGATGGCGTGCGCGAGCCTGCGTCGCAGGACATCGGCTTCATGCCGGCCTTCCGCGAAGTGCTCGACGACGGACAGATCGCCGAGCTGGCCGGCTACATGCGCGCCCGGTTCGCGCCGCAGGAGCCGCCCTGGGACGACCTGAGTGCGAGCGTGGCCCGCGCGCGTGCGGCGGGCGGCGGCGAGCGCGCGGCTCGCCGAGATTGACGCCGTCCCGTACGATCCACCACCAAGAGGCCGGACCGCCGGCCCCGTCAGCCAGGAGACTTGCGCATGACCTCGATGCTTTCGTCCGCCCACTCGCTGCCTCGCGACGCCGAGCGCGCCACCCTCGTCGGCCGGCTCTGGCTGCCCGACATCGGCCCGGTGCTGGTGGCGGTGCACGAGGGCGGCCTGCACGATCTCTCCCGCGTGGCCCCCACGATGAGCCAGTTGCTGGAGCTGGACGACCCGGTGGGTGCGGTGCGGCTGGCCCTGCACGACGAGCGCCTGACGCGCGTGGCCTCGCTCGAGGCGACGCTCGCCAACAGCGACGAGGCCCGGCGCGACACCCAGCGCCCCTGGCTGCTCGCGCCCTGCGACCTGCAGGCGGTGAAGGCGAGCGGCGTGACCTTCATTGCCAGCCTGCTGGAGCGCGTCATCGAGGAGCAGGCGCGCGGCGATGCGTCCAAGGCCGAGTCGATCCGCGCCGCGCTCTCCGGCGTGCTGGGCGACAACCTCGCCGGCGTCGTGCCCGGCTCGCCGCAGGCCGCGAAGGTCAAGGAGGTGCTCATCGCACAGGGCGCGTGGTCGCAGTACCTCGAAGTCGGCATCGGGCCCGACGCCGAGATCTTCACCAAGGCGCCGGTGCTCGCGGCCGTCGGCACGGGCGCCGACGTCGGCATCCACTCCGGGTCGCTGTGGAACAACCCCGAGCCCGAGGTCGTGCTGGCCGTCAACAGCCGGGGCCAGACGCTCGGCGCCGCGCTCGGCAACGACGTCAACCTGCGCGACTTCGAGGGCCGCAGCGCGCTGCTCCTGGGCAAGGCCAAGGACAACAACGCCTCCTGCGCGATCGGCCCCTTCATCCGGCTGTTCGACGACCACTTCGGCATCGACGACGTGCGCCGCATCACGGTGGCGCTGCGCGTCGTCGGGCCGGACCGCTTCACGCTCGAAGGGTCGAGCTCGCTCGCCAGGATCAGCCGCGACCCGCTCGACCTCGTCTCGCAGGCGATCGGGCCGCACCATGCGTACCCCGATGGGCTGATGCTCTTCCTCGGCACCATGTTCGCGCCCACGCAGGACCGCCACGGCCCGGGGCAGGGCTTCACGCATGTGGTGGGCGACCGCGTCACCATTTCCGCGCCCGAACTGGGCGCGCTCGACAACCGCGTCGTCCATGCCGAGGACGCGCCGCGCTGGACCTTCGGCATTGGCGCGCTGATGCGCAACCTGGCTGGGCGCGGGATTCTCTGAGGATGAGGGCGTGTCAACACGCCCTAGGCCCGCCCGAGCCGCCAGCGCTGCGCGCCCAGCAGCGCGAACACCGCCACCACGCTCGCCGCGAGCAGGATCCACAGCCCGCTCGTGTAGCCGCCCGCGGGCGTCCAGAGCAGGCCCAGCAGCAGCGGCGCCAGCGCTCGCGCGACCGCACTCGGCAGGCCGAGCGCGCCATTGAGCGTGGCGACATGCTCGCGATCGACGTACTGCGCGATCGCCGTGCCCTTGACGATCGTGAGCATCCCGTTGCCCATGCCGTAGAACAGCACGAACCACAGCGCCGCCGCCGGATGGCCCGCCCCCGCGATCAGCACCCCCAGGCCGATCGGGATCAGGCAGGGGATCAGCCGGTTCGCGACATGCAGGTCGAAGTGGTGCTCGAAGAAGAAGAGCAGCACGCGGCCCAGCACCTGCACGAGCCCGATGCTCGCCGGCACCGCGATGGCCCAGGCCTCCGGCAGCCCCGCGCCGCGCAGCAGGCTGACCATGTGCGGCGGCAGCGCGGCGGTCACCGCCATCAGGAGCACGGTGAACACGCCGACCATGAGGAAGGGGACGCTGCGCAGGTAGTGCCCCGCCGGACGCGATGCCGCGCCCGCTGCGCCGCGCGCCCGATGCGCCGGCTGCGGCGCATGGCGCAGCACGCGCGCATGCAGCGGCACGCACACGCACACGTGGATCGCCGCGAGCACCCACAGCGCATGGCGCCATCCGAGTTGCGCGATCAGCCAGGCGCCGAGGGGAATGAAGACCGTGCTCGCGAGTCCGCCGAGGAAAGTGAGCGTGATGATCGCGCGCCGGAAGTCGTGCGGGAAGCGCCGCGTGACGATCGCGAACACCGGGTTGTAGAGCGTCGCCGCCAGCCCCGCGCCGAGCAACAGCCACACCGCGTAGAAGCCGGCCGCGCCCTGCACCATGCCGTGCAGCAGCAGCCCGGCGGCGACCAGCAGCGATCCGCCCGTCATCACCGCGCGTTCGTGGCCCCGGTCGATCCAGCGGCCCACGGGCCACGCCGCCAGGCCCTCGGCCATCAGCGCCAGGCTGAAGGCGAGCGACGATTGCGCGCGGCTCATGCCCAGTTCGCGCTCCACCGGCTCCATGAGCAGCGCGAAGACGTAGAACACGCTGCCCCAGGTGATGAGCTGGCCGACGGAGAGCCAACCCACGAGGCCGCGGTCGTAGGGGTCGGGGGCAGGAGATGTCGTCGTCGCGATCGCGGCCATGGGCGTCGACTTTAGCGGGGCGGTCGATCGGTCTGCGGATGCGCCTTCGATCGCAGTTCAGCCCGCGCCATGCAGCGCCCGCCGGTACTGCACCGCCTCGGCCACATGCGCCACGCCGATCGCCTCGCTCCCGGCCAGGTCGGCGATGGTGCGCGCCACCTTCAGCGCGCGGTGCGTCGTGCGCGCCGACCAGCCCAGCTTGGCCGCGGCGGTGTGCATGAATTTCAGCGCCTCGGGCGTGAGCCGGGCGTGCTGGTCGATCTCGGCGCCCTGCAGGGCGTAGTTGGTCTTGCCCTGGCGGTCGAGCGCCCGCGAGCGGGCGGCGAGCGCGCGTTCGCGGATGGCGTCCGTCGACTCGCCCGCAGGCGCGTTCAGCAACGCCTCGGCGGACACCGCCGGCACTTCGACGTGAAGGTCGATGCGATCGACCAGCGGCCCGCTGAGCCTGCCCTGGTAGCGCGCGACCTGGTCCGGCGTGCAGCGGCAGGCCCTGAGCGTCGAGCCCAGGTAGCCGCAGGGGCAAGGGTTCATCGCCGCGACGAGCTGGAAGCGCGCCGGGAATTCCGAGCGCCTGGCGGCGCGCGAGATCGTGATGGTCCCCGTCTCGAGCGGCTCGCGCAGCGCTTCGAGCGCGGCCCGGCCGAACTCGGGGAATTCGTCGAGGAAGAGCACGCCGTGGTGGGCCAGCGAAATCTCGCCGGGCCGGGGCGGCGAGCCGCCGCCGACCATCGCGACCGCGCTGGCGGTGTGGTGCGGGCTCGCGGTCGGCCTCTGCATCCACTGCGCGGGCGAGAAGCGGCCGCCGAGGCTCGCCACGGCCGCGCTCTCCAGCGCCTCCTGCACGCTCATCTCGGGCAGCAGGCCGGCGAAGCGCTGCGCGAGCATCGACTTGCCGGAGCCGGGCGGCCCGACCATCAGGAGGCTGTGGCCGCCCGCCGCGGCGATCTCGAGCGCGCGCTTGGCGCCGGCGTGGCCCTTCACGTCCGCCAGGTCCGCGTGCCGGGTGGCGGATGCCGCGCGGGACGGCGCCAGCACCCTGGCCCAGCCGCCGGCGTCGATCCCGGCCGGGAGCGCGTCTTCGCTGCCGGGCGGAAGGAACTGCCCGATCACATCGAGCAGGTGCCGCGCGCCGTAGACCTCCGCGCCCGGCACGAGCGAGGCTTCCTCGGCGCTCTCGGCCGGCAGCACCAGCCGCGTCGCGACGCCCTTCGCGTGCAGCGCCAGCGCCATGGCGAGTGCGCCGCGCACGGGCCGCAGCTGCCCCGACAGCGACAGCTCGCCCGCGAACTCGTAGCCCGCGAGCCGGGCGGCGTCGATCTGTCCGCTCGCCGCGAGGATGCCCAGCGCGATCGGCAGGTCGAAGCGGCCCGAATCCTTCGGCAGGTCCGCCGGGGCGAGGTTCACCGTGATCCGCTTGTTGTTGGGGAATTCGAGCCCGGCGTTCTGGATCGCCGAGCGCACGCGTTCGCGCGCTTCCCTGACTTCCACATCGACCAGCCCGACCAGCGTGAAGCTGGGCAGGCCATTGGCCAGATGCACCTCGACCGTGACGCTGGCGGCTTCGAGGCCCAACAACGCGCGGCTTTGCACCAAACACAGACTCATTCGACTCCCTGTCACCAAGATGGTGCGTCCATCTCTTCTGGGTCGCCATCATGCACAAGCCTGCGAAACCTTTGCTTGCGGGTTGCGGAAACGCTTTGGCACGCTCCCTGCTTTGAGGTGGTTTCAAACCCACTTCAAAACACCCGAGGAGTCTCTCGATGATGCATCGTCAACCCAACCAGATCCTGGCTGTGGTCGCCCTGACCGCCCTGCCGCTGCTTGCGAGCGCGCAGACGGCCGAACCTGCCGCGGCGTCGCCGATCACGGCGAACGTGTCGCTGACGTCGAACTACAAGTTCCGCGGCCAGGACCAGGACATGCTCGGGAACAACGACTTCGCGAAGACCAGCGCATGGAAGCCGGCCATCCAGGGCGGCTTCGACTATGCCCACCCGAGCGGCTTCTACATCGGCAACTGGAACTCGAGCGTGAACTGGCTCAAGGGCAACTCGATCGAGATGGACTTCTACGGCGGCTACAAGTTCAAGGCCGGCGTGGTCGACCTCGACTTCGGCGTGCTGCAGTACTACTACCCGGGCAACACCGCCGGCAACACGACCGAGCTCTACGGCGCGGCGACCTATGCCGACGAGACGCTCGGCGCATTCACCGCCAAGTACTCGCACACCGTCTCGGACGACTACTTCAACTATGCGGGCAACAAGGCCGGCTCGGGCCTCGACGGCAAGAACACCGGCTACCTGAACCTGGCCTACAGCAAGGAAGTCTTCCCCAAGGTGACCCTGAAGGCCGCGGCCGGCTACACCTTCTTCAGCAGCGACATCCGCAGCCTGGGCTACAAGCGCTACTGGGACTACAACGTGGGCGTGGGCTACGACTTCGGCGGCGGTCTGTCGCTGACGGGTTCGGTGCAGGGTGCCACCGAGCAGAGCGCGTTCAACGTGATCGCCAACCCGGGCGTCGAGATCAACGGCGTCACCTACGGCCAGACCACCTTCTCGCCGAACAAGACGCGATTCATCCTCACGCTGACCAAGACGCTCTAAGCCGCCCGCGGACGCGGCCCCGGAAGGCCGCGCCGCTTCCATCCATCCGCAGGAGAACATCATGAAGCTGGTCACAGCCATCATCAAACCCTTCAAGCTCGACGAAGTGCGCGAGGCGCTTTCCGCCATCGGCGTGCAGGGCATCACCGTCACCGAGGTCAAGGGCTTCGGCCGCCAGAAGGGCCACACCGAGCTGTATCGCGGCGCGGAGTACGTGGTCGACTTCCTGCCCAAGGTGAAGATCGAAGCCGCCGTGGCCGACGAACTCGTCGAGCGCGTGATCGAGGCGGTCGAGGGATCGGCGCGCACCGGCAAGATCGGCGACGGAAAGATCTTCGTCTACGACCTCGAGCAGGTCGTTCGCATCCGCACCGGCGAGACGGGCCGCGAAGCCCTCTGATCACCACGAGGCACGAAAGACAAACCGACATGAAAAAATTTCTCGTATCACTCGCGCTCGGACTGAGCGTGCTGGCCGCCGGCACGAGCGGTTTCGCGCAGACCGCCGCGCCGGCCGCCCCCGCCGCGGTCACCGAGCGGGCCTGACCGGACGGCGACCCGGGTCGCCGCACCCCCGTCAGCGGGCGTCGGCGACCCGGGCCCGCCAGCGGTCGTACGCCGCGTTGGGCACGCGGGCCAGGACGTGGTCGGCGCCCCGGACCAGGTCCACCAGCCCGAACGGCAGGAGGTAGTCGTCGACGGGCGCGGTGCCGTCCCGGTACGACCAGTCCACGAGGTCCAGCAGGGGGAACCAGAACACGCCGGCGACCGGGACCCCCTCGGCGCGGACCTGCTCGACCGTGTCCAGCAGGTCGTCCACCCACTGCGCCTTCGCCGCGACGTCCGCGGTGGCCCGGGAGGTCTCCGTGACGGCCAGCGGGAGACCGTACCGCTCGTGGTACGCCCGCAGCAGGGCGACCAGGCCCGCCGTCCCGGCCTCCACCGGCGACTCGACGCCCTCGGCGGTCACCGCCTGCGTGGTGAACGCCGGGTAGTAGTTCACCCCGACGACGTCGGGCACCACGGCGTCCCGGCGCAGCGCCGCCAGGTCCGCCTCGCGGGCGCCGTGCCGCACCAGGTACGCGTGCAGCGGGTGCTCCGGCCCGACCCGCCCGGTGACGAGGTCGAGCGCGAGGAAGCGCCACTGCTCGCCCTCCGCCACGGACAGGCCCGCGGGGCCGTGCCCCTCGAAGAGGAAGCCGGCGTCCACGTGCACGAACCGCACGTCGGGACGCACCGCGGCGACCGCGCGCTGCGTGGCCACGGTCCCGAGCGCGAGCGGCAGCAGCACGGCCACGAGGCCGTCCTCCCCGGTGAGGTACGGGGGCCACCGCCCGTCACGGCCGCACCACACCGCGTTCACCATCGGCTCGTTGAGCGGCGTGAGGTCGTCGACCACCCCGGGGTAGCGCTCCGCGACGGCCGCGGCGTACCGGGCGACCAGCGCGGGGTACCGGGGGTCGAGGAAGGCGTTCGCCATCCAGAGCGGCGTCCCGTAGTGCATGACGTCGAGCACGCACCGCAGCCCGAGCCGCTGCATCTCGGCCATCACCTCGTCGAGCCAGCGGAAGTCGAACCGCCCCTCCTCCGGCTCGACCAGGTACCACGGGGAGCCCCAGCGGATGAGGGTGGCGCCCGACTCCGCCGCGAGCCGCAGGTCCTCGCGCCACAGGTGGTAGTGCTGGGTCAGCTCGTACTCGTCGAGCCGGCGCTGCCCGACGCGTTCGGCGGGGATGAACGTGTCCTCGATGCCGACGCCGTGGTGCAGGCGCCCGTCGGTGTGCCAGGAGGTGTCGGTCACAGGGCCTCACTTCATGCCGGTCGTCGCGATGCCCGCGACGAACGATCGCTGGATGAGCAGGAAGAAGACGACGACGGGGAGCAGCGCCAGCACCGACCCGGCCATGAGGAGCCCGTACTCGACGACGTGCTGCCCCATGAACATCGCCAGGCCGGCGGGCAGGGTGGCCGACTCGAGGTCGTCCGCCATGATCAGCGGCCACAGCAGGTCGTTCCAGTTGTACTGGAAGTGGAACAGGCCGAGGGTCAGCAGCGCGGGCTTCGCGAGCGGCGCGATCACCTGCACGAAGATCCGCGCCTCCGACGCGCCGTCGATGCGCGCGGCCTCCTCCAGGTCGCGCGGCAGCGACAGGAAGAACTGGCGCAGGAAGAAGATGCCGAACGCGTTGGTGAGGCGCGGCACGATCATGCCCGGCAGCGTCCCCGCCAGCCCCACGGCCGCGAGCGTGTCGTACAGCGGGATGAGCGTCACCTGGTACGGCAGCATCAGCAGCACGAGCACCAGCACGAACACCACGTTCTTGCCGCGGAAGTCCAGCCGGGCCAGCGCGTACGCGGCCATGGCGTCGAACAGCAGCGAGAACACCGTGACCGCCCCGGCGAACACGATCGTGTTGCCGTAGAGCCGCGCGAACGGGATCTGGGACCAGATGTCGCCGAAGTGCTCCAGGGTGAGCTCGCGCGGCCACAGCGTCGGCGGGTAGGCGACGATGTCGGACTCCGGCTTGAACGCCGTGAGCACCATCCACACGACCGGCAGCAGCATGGCGGCGGCGATCACGAGGCCGGAGACCCCGGTCAGCCAGCGCCACAGCCGGTCGAGCCGGCGCAGGTCGTGCCGGACGGGCGGCGGCGCGTCCTCGGCGGCCACCGGACCGGTGCGCACCAGCGTGTCCCCGGCCATCAGTAGGTCACCGCCCGCTTGCGGAAGTACCCGAACTGGAGCATCGAGAGCACGAACACCCCGAGCAGCAGGACCCAGGAGATCGCGGAGCCGTAGCCCAGGCGCAGCTCCTCGAACCCGACGCGGTACACGAGCATGACGAGCGTCTCCGTCTGGAAGTAGGGGCCGCCGTGCGTCATCACGTAGATCTGGTCGAAGGCCTGCAGCGTCGCGATGGCCGCCATGATCGAGATGAGCATCGTCTGGTTGGACAGCAGCGGCCAGGTCACGTTGCGGAACCGCGTCCACGGGCCGGCGCCGTCGAGCGACGCGGCCTCGTAGAGCTCGGTGGGGATCGACTGGAGGCCCGCCAGGTACATCACCATGTAGAAGCCGACGGTCTTCCAGATCCCGACGACCATCACCGCCGGCATCGCGAGCTGCGGGTCCGACAGCCAGCCCTGCGTGGACACGATGCCGAGCCCGTCGAGCCAGTGCGAGATCAGGCCGATGTTCGGGTCGAGCAGGAACGCCCACGCGATCGCGACGATCGCGAGCGAGACGATGAACGGCAGGAACACCGCGGTCCGCACCAGGCCGCGGGCGAAGATCGCCCGGTTGAGCAGCAGCGCGAGCGCGAGCGCGAGGCCCACGGTCAGCGGCGTGACGACCGCCGCGTACACGACCGTGTTGCCCAGGGCGTTGTGCACCGCGGGGTCGGACAGCAGCTCCCGGTAGTTGTCGAGGCCCACCCACTCGGCGGGCTCGATGCGGTTGTAGTCCATGAAGGACAGGTAGGCCGACTGGACCATCGGCCAGAGCATGAACACCGCGACGACCAGCAGGCTCGGCGCCAGGAACAGCCAGGCCGTGCGCTCGCGGCGCCGGGCCCCCGGCCCGCGCCCGGTGCGGGCGCGGGCCGGGGCGCGGCGGGCCGGGGGTGCGGCTGCGGACGCCACGTCAGCCCTTGTCGATCGCGGCCTGGATGTCCGCGTTCGCCTGGGTGAACACCTCGGTCAGGTCCCCGTCCCCGTTCAGCACGCGCT
Organism: Actinomycetes bacterium; assembly: GCA_023388235.1. Taxonomy (GTDB): domain Bacteria; phylum Actinomycetota; class Actinomycetes; order Actinomycetales; family Cellulomonadaceae; genus Cellulomonas. Next base: position 10,097 of record JAEWGQ010000107.1, read on the forward strand.
GCAGGGCCGGGTAGAAGATCGAGTCGGTGATCGTGCCGGAACCGGGGACGCCGGCCAGGTAGACCTTGGCGCTGCCGAGCAGCTCGGGGTCGCCGAAGACGGCGGAGTACGGGTTGGCCAGGTCCTCGGGCGCGATGTCCGTGCGCGTGGGCGGGAAGCCCGACCCGTCGGCCCAGGTCTGCTGGGACTCCACCGAGTTCCAGTAGGCGAAGAAGGTCTTCGCGGCCTCCTGCTCCTCGGGGGTGGCCTTGGCGTTCACCGTGAACGTCACGACGTCGCCGAGCGTGACCGGCCCCTGGGGCCCCGCGGGCGGCGCGGCGAGCCCGTAGTCGATGCCGGCGTCGTCGAAGCCCGTGGTCATCCACGGCCCGACGATCTCCATCGCGGCCTTGCCGGTCTGGAACAGCTTGTCGGCGTCCGCACCCGACAGGCCGATCGGCGACGCCTGCTCGTCGCGGACCTGCCCGACCCAGAACTCCAGCGCCTCGAGGCTCTCCGGCGAGCTCACGACCGCCGTGGTCGCGTCGTCGGACACGACCCCGCCGCCCGTGCCCCACAGGAGCATCTGCCAGATCGGGACCGTCGTGTGGTCGGCGATCGCCGCCGCGTACTGCTCCGGCTTCCCGTCGCCGTTCTCGTCGACCGTGAGCTGCCCGGCCATCGTCGCGAACTCGTCCCACGTGGTCGGCGGCTGCTCCGGGTCGAGGCCCGCGGCGCGGAACAGGTCCTTGTTCCAGTAGAGCATCATCGGCGCGATGTTCAGCGGGACGCCGTAGTTGGTCCCGTCGAAGACCGCCGCCTCCTTCGCCGCGTCCGGCAGCACCGAGGTGTCCATGAACGTGTCGTCGGCGTAGAAGTCGTCGAGGGGCGCCAGCGCGCCCTTGGACGCGTACTGCGGGACGTTCGACGCGCTCATCGCGACGACCTCCGGGCCGTCGCCCGACGAGAGCGACGTGAGGACCTTCTGGTAGAGCACGTCCCAGGGCATGACGTTGGGCTCGACGACGATCTCGTCCTGGGAGCCGTTGAAGTCGTCGATGATCTGCTGGACGGCCGGGCCGTCGGGGCCCGTCATCCCGTGCCACAGCACGAGCGTCGTGGGACCGTCGCCCCCGGTGTCGCCCCCGTCGTCCCCGCCCGAGCCCTGGCCCGCGCAGGCCGCGAGCGTCAGGGCGAGCCCCGCCGCCCCCACGCTCGCCCACCTGGTGCTCCGTCGTCGGTGCATGTCCGGCATGTCCGCCTCCTCGCGGTCCCGAGCCGCCGTGTCCCGGCAGTGCCACGGCGTTGCAACGTGGCAAAACGTAGCGTGCGCCGTTGCCACGTGGCAATCCCGCTAGTGTTCGCCGCATGACGCGCAGGGGTTCGGTCACGCTGCAGGAGGTCGCGCGGGTCGCCGGCGTCTCGCCACGGACGGTGTCCAACGTGGTGAACGGCTACGAGCACGTGGCCCCGCGCACCCGCGAGCAGGTGCAGGCGGTCATCGACGCGCTGGGCTACCGCGCCAACGCCGCCGCGCGCTCGCTGCGCACCGGGCGCACCGGGCTGCTCGGCCTGGTCGTGCCCGCGCTCGACCAGCCGTACTTCGCCGAGCTCGCCCGCGCGGTGGTGCGCGAGGCCACCGGCGCCGGGTTCACCGTCGTGGTCGACCAGACGGACGGCGACCCCGACCGCGAGCGCGAGCTGCTGCTCCAGGGACCGCGGGGCGCGATGTTCGACGGCCTGGTGCTCAGCCCGCTGGCGCTGACCGCCCGCGACCTGCTGGACGCCGACCCCACCCGGCCCGTGGTGCTGCTCGGCGAGCGGACCGTGGACACGGCGTTCGACCACGTGCACATCGACAACGTCGCGGCGGCCCGCGCCGCGACCGAGCACCTCGTCCGCGCGGGACGGCGGCGCATCGCGGCGATCGGCCTGCAGACCGAGGCGCACACCGGCCGCCAGCGCGCCGAGGGCTTCATGCTCGCGCTGGCCGAGGCCGGGCTGCCGGCGCACCCGCACCTGCTGCGGTACGTGGACGCGTACGACCGCGCCTCGGGGTACTCGGCGATGTCCGCGCTGCTCGACGGGGAGCGGCGGCCCGACGCCGTGTTCTGCTTCAACGACATGCTCGCCATCGGCGCGCTGCGCGCCTGCCTGACCCGCGGGGTGAGGGTGCCCCAGGACGTCGCGCTCGTGGGGTTCGACGACGTCGAGGAGGTCCGGTACGCCACCCCCTCGCTCAGCACGGTGCGGCCCGACCGCGACGCGATCGCACGGGTGGCCGTGAGCCGGCTGGTGGCGCGGGTCGAGCGGCGCGCGGGCGGCGCGGGGCCGGCGCAGGACCTCACCGTGCCCTACGAGATCGTGCTGCGGGAGTCGACCGGGTGACGCCCGGGTTTGCCACGTGGCAACATGGAGGCGCGCCGGGCCGCACCGGCCCCACCGGGCGCGCCGACCGGAGACCGCGACACGAAGGACCGCCATGACGACGACGTCAGCACCCGACCGGGGGCTGCACCCCCGCCCGCAGCTCGTCCGCGCCGACCGGTGGTGGTCGCTCGACGGGCCGTGGGCGTTCGCGTTCGACGACGCCGACGCCGGCCTGCGCGAGCGGTGGTACGCCCCGGACGCGGCGGCCCGGTTCGACCGGGAGATCGTCGTGCCGTTCCCGCCCGAGTCCCCCGCGTCGGGGATCGGCGACCACGGCGACCACGCCGCGCTCTGGTACCGGCGCACCGTGGCCGTCCCCGCCGGCCTCGGCGACGACCGGCTGCTGCTGCACCTGGGCGCCGTCGACCACGAGTGCGACGTGTGGGTGGACGGGCAGCACGCCGTCCGGCACGAGGGCGGCCAGACGCCGTTCGCCGCCGACGTGACCGACCTGCTCGACCCCGCCCTGCCCGCGGACGGCCACGTCGTCGTCGTGCGGGCCACCGACGACCGCACGGACGTCGAGCAGCCGCGCGGCAAGCAGGACTGGGAGCCCGAGCAGCACGTCATCTGGTACCACCGCACGTCGGGGATCTGGCGCACCGTGTGGCTGGAGCAGGTCCCGGCCGTGGCCGTCGCCGACGTCGCGTGGCGCCCGGACGTGCCCGGCGGGCGGATGGCGGCCCAGGTCCGGCTGCGCGCGAACGCCCCCGCCGGAACCCGCGTGCGCATCCGGCTCACCCGCGACGGGGAGGACCTCGGCGCGACCGAGGTGCCCGTCGAGGGGTCCGTCGCCGAGGTGGTCGTCGCGATCCCCCGCCAGCAGAACGGCCAGGCCTACGAGCGGCTGCTGTGGTCGCCCGACCACCCGGTGCTGCTGGACGCCGAGGTCGCCCTGCTCGCCCCGGACGGCACGGCGCTGGACCGGCTCGAGTCGTACTGCGGGCTGCGCTCGGTCGCGGTGCACGGCGGGACGCTCCTGCTGAACGACCGGCCGTTCGTCCTGCGCTCGGTGCTGGAGCAGGGCTACTGGCCGCAGTCGCACCTGACGCCGCCGAGCCCCGCCGCGCTGCGCGAGGAGGTCGAGCTCACGAAGAGCCTCGGGTTCAACTCCGTGCGGGTGCACCAGAAGGTCGAGGACCCCCGGTACCTGCACTGGTGCGACGTCCTCGGGCTGACGGTGTGGTCCGAGACCGCCGGGGCGTACCGGTTCAGCGACGAGGCCGTCGCCCAGCTCACCCGCGAGTGGATCGACATCGTGCGGCGGGACGTCTCGCACCCGTCGGTCATCGCGTGGGTGCCGTTCAACGAGTCGTGGGGGGTGCAGCACATCGCGCACGACCCCGCGCAGCAGGCGTACAGCCGGGCGCTCACCGAGCTGACCCGGGCGCTCGACCCGACGCGGCCCGTGATCTCGAACGACGGCTGGGAGCACACCGCGTCCGACCTGCTCACCGTGCACGACTACGCCGACTCGGGCGCCGTGCTCGGGCCCCGGTACGCCGACGCGGCCGCCGTCGCGCCGCTCACCGCCGGCATCGGGCCCGCCGGACGGCGGATGTGGGTCGGCCGCCCGGCCCCCGAGGCGGGCACGGTCCCCGTGCTGCTCACCGAGTTCGGCGGGGTGTCGTACGCGCCCGGTGCGCCCGAGGGGTCGTGGGGGTACTCCGAGGCGCGGTCGGCCGAGGACCTCGAGGCGCGCCTCACCGACGTCGTCGGCGCCGTCCGGGCGTCCACCGTGCTGCAGGGGTACTGCTACACCCAGCTCACCGACACGGGCCTGGAGACCAACGGCCTGTGCGACGCGGACCGCAACCCCAAGCTGCCGGTCGAGACGCTCCGGCGGATCTTCGCGGGCTGACGCAGCGGGGGCCGGCGCACGAGCACGTGCGCCGGCCCCGCCGATCCGTCAGGACGCGCGGCGGGTCACGCGGACGTGCCAGGCCTCGGGACCGTCCACCAGCACCTCGATGTCGATCGGGGCGCGCTCCGCCAGCTGCGCGAGCAGGGGCGTGGGCAGGTGCGGCGCGACGACGACCAGCGAGGCACCGGGCGCGATGGCGTCGAACGCGCCCAGCACGGCGGCGTGCCGGATGGCGTGCGGGATCGCGCGGACGTCCAGCACCGGGTCGGCCTCGTCGTGGCCGCCGCACCCGCAGGAGCGGCCGGCGGGCGCGGGGGCCTGCGGGAGGATCTGCACGGGCTCGGTCATGGGGTGTCTCCTTCTCGGGGCCCGCGCCGGCCGGCGCGGGTGGTCGGGTGCCGCGGTCAGGTGGCCGCGGACAGGTGCAGGTCGCAGTGCCGGGGCCCCGCGAACGGCACGAGGGCGTCGGCGCGCAGCGGCCCGCCGACGCGGTCGAGCACCGCCCGGGCGAGTCCCAGGTGCACGCCGCAGACGACCTCCGGCCGGGCGCGGGCCAGGTCGAGGAACGGGCAGCGCCACAGCCGCACGGTCGTGCCGTCGGCGTCGGGCGCCGGGTCGAACCCCAGGCGGTCGAGGTGCGCGTCGAGCGCGCGGCGCTGGGCCTGCGCGCCGCCCGGGGTGGCGGCGGGTCGCGGGGCGCCGGGCAGCGTGGCGAGCATCCGCTCCCCCGCCGCCACCGCGGCGCCCGCGACGTCCGGCTCCGCGGCCCCGTAGG
>JAEWGQ010000136.1 GCA_023388235.1 Actinomycetes bacterium
CGGCACGGTCGGCACGCGCCGCGCGCCGGACCTCCCGCGCGGCGGCGCGCAGCGCACCGCCGGACGCGTCGCGCGTCCCGAGCGCGTCGAGCTGACCGGTGTAGCGCTCGGCCTCGGCGCGCAGCAGCGCGTCGACCCGCACGTCGAGCCGCTCGCGCGCGAGCGTCGTGAGGCGGCGCACCGCGTCGTCGCCGAACACGGCCTCGAGGAGCTTCTGGGCGACCACCGCGGTGCCGCCGGCGATCCCCACCTCGACACCGGTGAGCCCGCCGGTGGACGCGAACGCGAGCACCATGAGGCTCACGCCCGCGGCGTTGACGCCGAACGACAGGTACCGCGCGGTGCCGCGCCGCTGCGCCCCCTGCTCACGCACCAGGTCCAGCACGTCGGCCTGCCAGCCCCGCACCTCGGCGTCCACCTGGGCGCGCAGCGTCGCGGAGGCGCGCGACAGGTCGAGGTCCGGCAGCAGCGGGGCGCCGGCGGCGTCCCCGCGCCACGCGGCGTGCGCGCGCACCGCGGCGGCGTCGGCCGGCGGCAGGGCGCCCGGGGTGACGTCGGCGCGCACGCTACTGCTCGTCCGCCGCGTCGATGACGAGCATCGGGTCCGGCTGCCGCTCGCCGACCGGGACCTCGGCGCCGAGCACGTTGCCGCGGGTCGCGAGCGGGCACGCCCACGCAGGGTCGTACGCGCACGACGGGTTGTACGCGAAGTTCAGGTCGAGGACGAGCCCGCCGTCGGACGCCCGCCCCAGGTCGGCGCCCTTGACGGTGTCGAGCAGGTACCGGCCGCCGCCGTAGCTGGTGCGGCCCGCCGTGGCGTCCTTCACCGGCACGAAGATCCCGCCGCCGTACGTGCGCAGCGCCCAGACGGACAGGGACCCGAGGCCCTCGAGCTCGACGCGGCCGACCCGGTCGAACGGGACGACGCCGTCGGTGCCGGTCGCGACCTCCAGGCGCTGCGCCGAGGTGGCGCGCACCCGCACCTCGAACCGGTAGGCCGGGTCGTAGGGCGCGACGTCCAGGCCGGTGAACACCGCCTTGGCGGCGGGGCGCAGGGGCGAGGCGGCGTGCTCCGCGAACAGCTCGTCGCGGCGGGCCACCCACTCGGCGTGCGCGGCGGCCGGGTCCTGCGCCGCGATCCGCCGCACGTCGGCGTAGGTCTGCGCGGTGCGGCGGCGCCAGTCCGCGACCGCCAGCGCGTCCAGGGCCAGGCCGAGCTGCGTCACCATGCCGTCACCGTCTCACGGCGCGGGCCTGGGCGCGGACCTGCCGGTCGCGTGCGGTGCGGGCGTCCAGCCGGCGCAGCGCGCGCACCTCCCGGACCGCGGTCGCCGCGCAGATCACGCCCACCAGCCACGCCCAGGGGTGCCCGCGCAGCGCCGCGCCGAGGCAGACGAGCGCGAGGGCGGAGCCGCCGAGGACGACGCCGAGGCTCGACCACCGGATGTTGCGCAGCACACCCCCGACGGTACCGCCGGGCGTGCGGCGGTACCGCCGCGGACGTGCGAGGCTCGACGGCATGGACCTGAGGATCTTCACCGAACCGCAGCAGGGCGCCTCCTACGACGACCTCCTCGCCGTCGCGCGCGCCACGGAGGACCTGGGCTTCGACGCCTTCTTCCGCTCCGACCACTACCTCGCGATGGGCGGCGACGGCCTGCCGGGGCCGACCGACGCGTGGACGACGCTCGCCGGCCTGGCGCGCGAGACCAGCCGCATCCGGCTCGGCACCCTCGTGACCTCGGCGACGTTCCGGCACCCGGGCGTGCTGGCGATCCAGGTCGCGCAGGTGGACGCGATGTCCGGCGGCCGCGTGGAGCTCGGCCTGGGCGCCGGCTGGTACGCCCAGGAGCACGCCGCGTACGGCATCCCGTTCCCGGAGAAGCGGTTCGGCCCGCTGACCGAGCAGCTCGAGGTCGTCACCGGCCTGTGGGGCACCCCGGTGGGGGAGCGGTTCTCCTACGCCGGCGAGCACTACACGCTGACCGACAGCCCGGCGCTGCCGAAGCCCGTGCAGCGGTCCCCGCTGGACCCCTCGCGCGCGGGCGTGCCGGTCATCGTCGGCGGCCTCGGCCCGAAGCGGACCCCGGCGCTCGCGGCCCGGTTCGCGTCCGAGTTCAACCTGTCGTTCCCCCCGCTGGAGCAGGTGGGCGAGAAGCTCGAGACCGTGCGCGAGGCCTGCCGGGCCATCGGGCGCGACCCGGGCACGCTCACCCTGTCCACCGCGCTCGTCCTGGCCGCGGGCCGCGACGACGCCGAGGTCGACCGGCGGGCGGCGGCGATCGGCCGCGACCCGAAGGAGGTCCGCGAGGTCGGGATCGCCGGCACGCCCACGGCGATCGTCGACCGGCTCGGCTCGCTCGCCGAGCTCGGCGTGAGCCGGGTCTACCTGCAGGTGCTGGACCTGCACGACCTGGACCACCTGGAGCTCGTGGCGTCCGAGGTCATGCCGCAGCTGCGCTGACCGGTGCCGCGCCGGCGGCCCGGACCCGTCCCGTGCGGACGACGTCCCGGGCCGCCAGCGCGGCCAGCACGACGAGCAGCACGTTGCGTGCCACGAGCACCAGCGACGGGCCCACCTGCTGCGTGGTGATGCCGTCGTAGGCCCACGGGAAGACCCACTGGGTGAGCCCCGCGACCGCCAGCACCAGCACCGCGGGCGCCCGCCAGGACCGCGCCCCGCCGGCGCCGGGCCGGGCCAGGCCCACCACGACCGGCGCCGCGAGCCAGCCGACGAACTGCGGCGACCCCACCTTGTTCGCCAGGATCAGCGTCACCGCCACGAGCAGCGCGCCCCGCGCGAGGAAGCCCGCGGTGTCGAGGTCGTCGCCGGCCCGCCGGCGGACGACGACCAGCAGCACCGTCACGGCCGCCAGCGCGACGGGCAGCACGAGCCCGAGCGCCGCCGCGACCGCGGCCGTCCCCGGCCCGGCGATCTCCCACGTCGTGATCGCGTCGTTCAGCACCACGCGCACCGACGACGACCCGAGCCCGGCGAGCACCCAGGGCGTCGCCGCGACCGACTCCACCTGCAGGCCGCGGGCCCCCTGCTCCGTGAGGAAGGAGGGGAGGTGCGCCAGCCCGCCGCCGGCCGCGACCGCCGCCGCCACCGCGGCGCACACCGCGGCCGCCGGCAGCACGACGTCCCGCCACGGCCGCCGGGCCACCAGCACGAGCGGCAGGAGCAGCGCGCCCGGGGCGACCTTGATCCAGGCGCCGAGCGTGAGCAGCGCGGACGCGACCGCCGGGCGGCGCAGGGCCAGCGTCAGCGCGACCACCACCACCGGCGCGACGACCGCGTCGAGCCGCCCGATCGCGACCGGCCCCAGCAGCAGCACGAACGCCAGCCACCACCACGCGCCCGCCGCCGGGTCGTGCCGCGCGTCGACGACGACGGTGGGTCGCACGCCGGCGTCGCGCGCCGCGACCC
>JAEWGQ010000090.1 GCA_023388235.1 Actinomycetes bacterium
CCTGGACACTGCCCGATCAAGTGGGACCGTGCGCCCGCGCAGCACGCGCAGCGCGCTGGTGAGCTGCATGCTCGTGGGCTGCGGACGGGTCGGCTGCAGGCGCGTGGGCTGCTCGACGGTGGGAGTCACTCGCCGATGCGATCGAGCACGAGCGGACGAGGCGCCACAGCGGCGCCATCCGACTCGATGCGCACGGCGCCTTCCAGCGCCTCCTTGGCGCGGCCGAAGCGCTCAGGCGTGTCGGTGTGCAGCGTGAGCAGCGGCTCCCCCGCACGCACCCGGTCGCCCGGCTTGGCGTGCAGCTCCACGCCGGCTGCGGCCTGCACCGGGTCCTCCTTGCGGGCTCGGCCGGCGCCCAGCCGCCAGGCCGCCACGCCCACGGCGTACGCGTCCAGGCTGGTCAGCACGCCATCAGACTCGGCGAGGAGCTGCTCGGTCTCCCGCGCGACGGGCAGCGGCGCGTCGACGTCGCCGCCTTGAGCCGCGATCATGCGGCGCCACACGTCCATGGCGCGCCCGTCGGCGAGCGCGGCCGCCGGATCGGCGTCGGGCTGCCCGGCGGCGGTGAGCATCTCGCGGGCCAGCGCGACGGTGAGCTCCACGACATCGGCCGGCCCTCCCCCGGCCAGCACCTCGACCGACTCGCGGACCTCGAGGCCGTTGCCGGCGGTGAGGCCGAGCGGCGTCTCCATGTCCGTGATCAGGGCGACGGTCCGCACGCCGGCGTCCACGCCCAGCTCGACCATGGTGCGGGCCAGCTCGCGGGCCCTGTCGAGGTCCTTCATGAAGGCGCCGGAGCCGACCTTCACGTCGAGCACCAGCGAGCCGGTGCCCTCGGCGATCTTCTTGCTCATGATCGAGCTGGCGATCAGCGGGATGGCCTCGACAGTCCCGGTGACGTCGCGCAGCGCGTAGAGCTTGCGGTCGGCGGGGGCCAGCCCGGATCCGGCCTGGCAGATGACGGCGCCGACGTCCTCGAGCTGGCGCATCATCTCGTCGTTGCTGAGCGCGGCCCGCCAGCCAGGGATGGCCTCGAGCTTGTCCAGCGTGCCGCCGGTGTGCCCCAGGCCGCGGCCCGAGAGCTGCGGCACCGCGACGCCGAACACGGCGACCAGGGGCGCCAGCGGCAGCGTGATCTTGTCGCCGACCCCGCCCGTCGAGTGCTTGTCAGCGGTCGGGCGGGACAGGCCCGAGAAGTCCATCCGCTCGCCGCTCGCGATCATCGCGGCCGTCCAGCGGGAGATCTCTGCGCGGTCCATGCCGTTGAGCAGGATGGCCATCGCGAGCGCCGACATCTGCTCCTCGGCCACGGCGCCGCGCGTGTAGGCGTCGATGACCCAGTCGATCTGGCCGTCGCTCAGCCGGCCGTGGTCGCGCTTGGCGCGGATGACGTCGACAGCGTCGAACTGCTCGCTCATCGTGCCGCCCTCTCGACCAGGTCGTCGGGGCCGAACGCGTCGGGCAGCACCTCGGTCATCGGCTTGATGCCGCTCACCGTGTCCACCAGCAGCGACGGGCCGCCGTGCTCCCACAAGAGCTGGCGGCAGCGGCCGCACGGCATCAGCGCGTTGCCGTGCTGGTCCACGCAGGCGAACGCGACGAGCCGGCCGCCTCCGCTCACGTGCAGGCCCGAGACGAGCGCGCACTCCGCGCACAGCCCCACCCCGTACGAGGCGTTCTCAACGTTGCAGCCCACGATCACGCGGCCGTCGTCGACGAGCGCTGCGCAGCCCACCGGGAACTTCGAATAGGGCACGTACGCCCGGGTCATGACGTCACGCGCGGCCTCGCGCAGGGCGTCCCAGTCGATCGGGGGGGTCTGGGTCATGTCACTCACTCCACTGTCACTTGACGTACGGGACGCCCTCGGCGGCCGGGGCGCGCACGCGTCCCACCAGGCCGGCGACGGCGAAGATGGTCACCACGTACGGGGTCATCAGCATGATCTGGCTCGGGATCGGGGTGCCGATGATGCCGAGCACCACCTGCAGGTTGTCCGCGAAGCCGAACAGCAGCGCCGCGGCGAGCGCGCCCTTCGGGCTCCACCGGCCGAGGATCATCGCGGCCAGGGCGATGAAGCCCTTCCCGCCGGTCATCTCCTTGCCGAAGGCCAGGCCGTTCGCGACGGTGAAGAACGCGCCGCCCAGGCCGGCGACCGCGCCGCCCAGCAGGGTGTTGCGCACGCGGGTGCGGTTCACCTTGATGCCGACGGTGTCCGCGGCCTTCGGGTGCTCGCCCACGGCCCGCAGGCGCAGGCCCCAGCGGCTGCGGAACACCAGCACCTGCAGCACGATCACGACGACGTACATGAGGTACACCAGCGCGGTCTGCCGGAACAGCACCGGGCCGATCACCGGGATCTCGGACAGGCCCGGGATCGGCAGCGTCGGCAGGCGCGGCGGGGAGTTCAGGCCGGCCTGGTCCTCGGTCAGCACCGTGGAGAACAGGTAGCTGGTGATGCCGACGACCAGCACGTTGAGCACGACGCCCACGATGATCTGGTCGACCACGTACTTGATCGCGAAGGCCACGAGCAGCGCGGAGACCAGCGCACCGGCGATCGGGGCGGCCAGCAGGCCCATGTAGGCGCTCTGCGTGACGGTCGCGACGACCGCGGCGAGGAACGCGCCGGCGAGCAGCTGGCCCTCGATCGCGATGTTGATGATGCCGGAGCGCTCGCACAGCAGGCCGGCGAGCGAGCCGAACACCAGCGGCACCGCGAGGAACAGCGAGCCCTGCAGCAGCGAGGTCAGCGGCAGCGGCTGCGCCTTGCCCGCGACCGCCCAGGTGAGCAGCGCGAGGATCAGCGCGACGGCGTACACCGCCGGCAGCCACATGCCGGTCTTCCGCCGGGTGCGGGCGGCCTGGAACGACCACCCCGCCAGGGCGAGCGCGACCAGGCACAGCACGACGGCCGTGATCTTCGACGGGACGGTGAAGTCGAGGTTCTCCCCCGGCCAGAACACCGTGAAGGTGGTCGTGCGGCCCGACGCGGGCAGGATGCCGAACAGCAGCAGCGCGACCGCGGCCACGGCGGTGTACCCGATCGGCGCCTTGTACGAGATCGGCGGCAGGGGCTTGTCCGCGGCGGACGCCGGGGCGGCCGGGGCGGTGGCGGTCACGGCGCTCACGCGACGGCCTCCTTCACGACGGGTGCGGCCAGCTCGCCGGCCGCGGGGCCGGACGTGCCGCGGGGGGACGGGAGGCGGAACACCGCACGCACGAGCGGGGGCGCCGCGATGAACAGCACCACGAGGGACTGCACGACCAGCACGATGTCGATCGGCGTGCCGGTCCGCGACTGCATCGCGAACCCGCCGGCGCGCAGGGCGCCGAACAGCAGGCCCGCGAGGAACGTCCCGATCGGCTTGGACCGGCCGAGCAGCGCCACGGTGATGGCGTCGAACCCGAAGGACGCCGCGACGCCGGCGGTCAGCACCTTCTCGGTGCCGAGCACCTGCGCGGTGCCCGCGAGGCCCGCGAGCCCGCCGGCCACGATCATGACCCACAGGTACATCCGGTTGACGTTGATGCCGGCGGTCCGCGCGGCGCTCGGGTTCGAGCCGACGGCCCGGAACGCGAAGCCGATCGTCGACCGGTTCATCAGCCACCAGACGAACACCGCGGCGAGGACCGCCACGACGAACCCGAGGTGCAGCCGGAACTGCGAGCCCAGCAGCTGCGGGTACAGCGCGGAGTCGGGCAGCGTCGGCGAGATCGGGTTGTTGCTGCCCGGGCGCTGGAACGCCTTGAGGGTCAGCAGGTACCCGACCAGGTAGATCGCGATGTTGTTCAGCATGATCGTGACGATGACCTCGTTGGCGCCGGTGCGGGCCTTGAGGAAGCCCGCGATCCCGGCCCACAGGCCGCCGCCGATCACGCCGCCGATCACGGCGAGCAGCAGGTGCAGCCCCGGGGGCAGCGAGAACGCGAAGCCGATGTACCCGGCGAACACGGCGCCGAGGATGATCTGGCCCTGGGCGCCGATGTTGAACATGCCGGCCCGGAAGCCGATGCCGAGGCCGAGGCCCGCGAGGATCAGCGGCACCGACCAGGTCATGGTCTCGGTGATCGGCCGGAACATCCGCACAGTCGTGGAGGCCGTCGAGTCGAACACCGCGCCCTGGAACATCGCGACGTACGCGTTGGACACGGCGTGCCAGGCGGCGGACAGGAAGTCCGTCGGCCGGGCGAAGAAGTAGCCGGCCGCGTCCTGCACCCCGGCGTCGGCCGCCGCGATCAGGACGCCGGAGATCACCAGCGCCAGCACCACGGCGGCGACGGTCACCAGCCACGAGCTGCTGAGCATCTCGCGCAGGGCGCCCTGGGCGCGGGCCTCGATGCCGTCGTCGCGCCGCTCGGGCGCGGGTGCCGTCGACCCCGACGGCTTGTCGGGGGCGGGGGTCGCCTCGCTCACTTGCTCTCCTCCTCGCCCACGATGTCGGCCTCGCCGAGCGCGGTGTGGTGGGCCGCGGCCTGCTGCCGCGCCTCCTCCAGGGGGACGCCGGCCATCATGAGGCCGAGGACGTCCCGGGGGGTGCCGCCGGGCACGATGCCGACGATGCGCCCGCGGTACATCACGACGATGCGGTCGGCCAGGGCCAGCACCTCGTCGAGCTCCGTGGACACGATGATGACGGGGGTGCCGTTGTCGCGTTCCTGCACGACGCGCTTGTGCACGAACTCGATGGACCCGACGTCGAGGCCACGCGTCGGCTGCGACGCGATGAACAGCCGCAGCGGCCGGGACATCTCCCGGGCCAGGACGACCTTCTGCTGGTTGCCGCCGGACAGCGTGCCCGCGTGGGCGTCGACCGACGGGGTGCGGACGTCGAACTCCACGGTCCGCTGCTCGGCGTTCGCCCGGACCTTGCGCGGGTCGAGCGAGACGCCGCGGGCGAACGGCGGGCGGTCGTACAGGTCGAGGATGAGGTTCTCCGCGACCGAGAAGTCGGCGACGACGCCGTCCTCGGTGCGGTCCTCGGGCACGAACCCGACGCCCGCGAGCAGCACCTCGCGCACGGACTTGCCGACCAGCTCGGTGCCGTCCAGGACGACGGAGCCGGCGACGGGCTGCTGCAGGCCGAGGATGACCTCGGTCAGCTCGGTCTGGCCGTTGCCCTGCACGCCCGCGACGGCCACGATCTCGCCGCGCGCGACGTCGAACGACACGTCGTCGAGCTGCCGCACGCCGGACTCGTCCAGCACGGACAGGTTCCGGACCTGCAGCGCGACCTCGCCGGGCTGGGCGGGCGCGCGGTCCACGCCGAGGGACACCGAGCGGCCGACCATGAGGGAGGCGAGCTCGGTCTCCTCGGCGTCCGGCCAGGCGCTGCCGACGACCTTGCCGCGGCGGATGACCGTGATGCGGTCCGCGACGGCGCGGACCTCACGCAGCTTGTGCGTGATGAAGACGATGGACGTGCCGGCGGCCTTGAGCTGCCGCATGATCGCGATGAGCTCGTCGGTCTCCTGGGGCGTGAGCACCGCGGTGGGCTCGTCCAGGATGAGGACCTTGGCGTCGCGCGACAGCGCCTTGATGATCTCGACCCGCTGCTGGGCGCCGACGGGGAGGTCCTCGACCATGGCGTCGGGGTCCACGTCGAACCCGAACCGGTCGGAGATCTCCTTGACGCGGCGGCGCGCCGCGGCCAGGTCGATCATGCCGCCGCCCTTGACCGGCTCGTAGCCGAGGACGACGTTCTCCGCGACGGTGAACACCGGCACCAGCATGAAGTGCTGGTGCACCATGCCGATCCCCGCGGCCATCGCGTCGCCGGGCCCCGCGAACGTCACGGGCTCGCCGTCGACGAGGATCTGCCCGTCGTCCGGGTCGTAGAACCCGTAGAGCACGTTCATCAGCGTGCTCTTGCCCGCACCGTTCTCGCCCAGCAGCGCGTGGATCTCGCCGGGCTCGACCACCAGGTCGATGTGGTCGTTGGCCACCAGGGCGCCGAAACGCTTGGTGATCCCCCGCAGCTCCAGCTTCACGTGGGTCTGCTCCTTCGATCGTTCGTCGTGCGCACCCTAGGGCAATCCGGGAGCCTCGTGAGCATCCCGTCACCCGCGTGCGCGTGCGGGAAGCAACGCGGGGTGGCCCGGGCAGTCGTGCTGCCCGGGCCACCCCTGGGTGCGGTGCGTCAGTTCTGGCTCGGGGACTCCACGACCAGGTCACCGGAGATGATCTGCGCCTTGAGGTCCTCGACGGCCGTCTTGACCTCGTCGGGGACGACCGAGTCGAAGTCGTGGAACGGCGCGAGGCCGATGCCGCCGTTCTCCAGCGTGCCCACGTACGGGTCGGCGCTGAAGTTGCCCTCCGAGGCCTCCTTGACCGTGTCGAACACGGCCTGGCCGATCTCCTTCATGACCGAGGTCAGGACGATCGAGGAGTAGTCGGGCGAGGTCTCGAACCAGTCGGCGTCGACGCCGACGATCGCGACGTCGCCGGCCTCCTGCGCGGCGGCGGCGGCACCGAGGCCGACCGGGCCGGCGACGGGCATGATGACGTCCGCGCCCTGGTCGATGAAGCCCTTGGCCAGGTTCTGGCCGTTCGCCTGGTTGTCGAAGTCACCGGTGAAGGAGCCGGTCTGGGCCTCCTTGTCCCAGCCGAGGAGCGTGACGGAGGCGCCCTTGTCCTCGTTGTACTTCGTCACGCCGTCCGCGAAGCCGTCCATGAAGATCGAGACGGACGGGATCTGGATGCCGCCGAAGGTGGCGACGGTGCCCGAGGTCGAGGTGCCCGCGGCGACGTAGCCGGCGAGGTAGGCGGCCTCCTGCGTGTTGAACAGCAGCGGCTTGGCGTTCTCGAGCGGCTCGTCGGTCTCGCCGAAGCCGGAGTCGATCAGCGCGAACTCGACGTCCGGGTTCGCCTCGGCCGCGGCGGTCACCGCGTCCGCGAGCAGGAAGCCGACGCCGATGACGAGGTCGCAGCTCTGCGAGACGAGCGCGTCGACGTTCGGCGCGTAGTCGGTCTCGGCCTGCGACTCGACGGTGACGATCTTGACGCCGAGCTCGGACTCGGCACGCTTCATGCCCTCGGCACCCGACTGGTTGAACGACTTGTCGTCGAAGCCACCGGCGTCGGACACCATGCACGCCTTGAAGTCGGAGCCGCCGGAGTCGCCGCCACCGGCGGTGTTGTCGTTCTCCTCCGGCGCGCTGCCGCAGGCGGCGAGGGCGAGCGCGACAGCCCCGGAGAGGGCGGCCGCACGGATGATCTTCTTCACGCGATGCTCCTGCTTCTCGTCGTCGACCGGTCCGGGTGCCCGCCCGACGCGCACGCGTCGTCGCGCACGGCACGGTGCGGGGTCCGGCCGGTGTTCGCGACCGACCCTAGCCATGCCCGGGTATCCGCAGTGTTACCGGGGCGTCACATCGCGCCTTCGTTACGCACTTGGAACATTCCGGGCCGCCCGCGTCACCCGGGCGGCTCAGCCCGCCGCCGCGGCGCCCACGCGCAGCACCGTCCGGGCGAGCAGCGCGGCGCCCGCGGCGATCGCCTGCTCGTCGACGACGAGGTCGCCCTGGTGGATGTCGTAGGTGCGCCCGCCGGGGGTGCGCGTGCCCAGCCGCGCCATCGCACCGGGCACCTTCGTCAGGTACCAGGCGAAGTCCTCCCCGCCGAGGGACTGCTCGGTGAGCTGCACCGACTCCTCGCCGAGCACGTCCCGGGCGGCGGCCTCGAGCGCCGCGACGGACCGCTCGTCGTTCTCCACCGGGGGCACGCCGCGCTGGTGCCGGACCTCGACCCCCACGCCGTACGGCGCGACGACCTGCTCGACCGCGTCGTGCAGCACCTGCGAGGCCCGCTCCCACGCCCGGACGTCCAGGCAGCGCAGCGTGCCGCGCACCGAGCCCGAGGCGGGGATCGCGTTGTGCGCGGACCCGGCCTGCACGGCGCCCCACGTGAGGTTCACGCCCGAGCGCGGGTCGAGCCGCCGGCCGAGCACCGCCGGCACCTGCGTGATGACCTGGCCCAGCGCGTAGACGACGTCCTCGGTCAGGTGCGGCCGCGACGTGTGCCCGCCGGAACCGGTGAGCACCACGGTGATCTCGTCCGAGGCGGAGGTGATGGGGCCGATGCGCGTGCCGATCCGGCCGACGTCGACCTTCGGGTCGCAGTGCACCGCGAAGATCCGGCCGATGCCGTCGAGCGCACCCGCGGCGATCACGTCGAGCGCGCCGCCGGGCTGCACCTCCTCCGCGGGCTGGAACACCAGGCGCACGCCGACCGGCAGCTCCCCGGCGGCGTGCAGCTCGGCGAGCACGAGGCCCGCGCCGAGCAGCGCGGTGGTGTGCACGTCGTGCCCGCAGGCGTGCGCGACGCCGTGCACCGTCGAGGCGAAGGGCAGCCCGGTGGTCTCCTGGACGGGCAGCGCGTCCATGTCCGCCCGCAGCGCGATGCGCCGCCGGCCGGTCTCCACCGGGTTCGGGCCGATGTCGCACGTGAGCCCCGTGCCCGGGAGCAGCCGCGGCGCCAGGCCGGCGAGGCGGAGCCGGTCCGCCACGACCCGGGTGGTGCGCTGCTCCGTGCGGCCGAGCTCGGGGTGCGCGTGCAGGTCCCGGCGGATCTCCACGAGCTCGGGGTGCAGGGTGGCGACGAGCTGGGTCACCCGTGCGGCGTCGACGATCACCCCACCGACCCTAGCCGTCGTCGCAGGTGCGGGGCGCGGCGAGCCCCCCGGCGGGCGCTCAGAGCAGGTCGTCGCGCCCGCGGTCCCGCCAGCCGTCGACGGACCGCTTCACGGCCTGCGCGTGCCCGGCCGTGGTCACGAGCAGCGCGTCGGGGGTGTCGACGACGACGGCGTCCGGCACCCCCAGGACGGTGACCGTCCGGCCGGCAGCCGGCACCACGAGCGCACCCGGGGCGTCGAGGCGCAGCACGAGCCCGTCGTCGCCGAGCGTCCGGGCGCCGTCCGGGTCGACCGTCGGCAGCAGCGTGCCCAGCGACGCGAAGTCGCCGACGTCGTCCCAGGTGAACGCCCCGGGCACCACGGCGACGCCGCCGGCGGCCGCCACGGGCTCCGCGATGGCGTGGTCGATCGCGATCTTCGTCAGGCCGGGCCAGACCTCCGCGAGCACGGCCTCGCGGCGCTCCGGGTCGTCCCAGGCGGCGGCGATCGTGCGCAGGCCGGCGGCGAGCGGCGGGAGCTGGCGCGCCAGGTGGTCGAGCAGCACGCCCGCCTGCACCAGGAACATGCCGGCGTTCCACCGGTACTCGCCGGTCGCCAGGTACGCGGCCGCGGTCTCGGCGTCGGGCTTCTCGGTGAACCCTGCGACGTGCCGGGCGCTCGGGGCGTCGGCGACGCCCAGCGGCCCCGACGACCGCACGTACCCGAAGGCGGTGGACGGCTCGGTGGCGGTGATGCCGATCGTCACGACGTAGCCGGCGCGCGCGGCGGCGACGCCCTCGGTCACGGCCGACCAGAACGCGTCCAGGTCCGCGATCACGTGGTCCGCCGCGAAGGAGCCCAGCACCGCCTCGGGCCCGTGCCGCTCGGCGAGCACCGCCGCCGCCAGGCCGATCGCCGCCATCGAGTCGCGCGGCGACGGCTCCGCGATGATCTGGTCCGCGCCGAGCTCCGGGAGCTGCGCGGCCACCGCCGGCGCGTGCCGGACGCCAGTGACGACGAGCACGCCGTCCGCGCCGGTCAGCGGCACCAGCCGGTCGACGGTGCCCTGCAGCAGCGTGCGGCCCGTGCCCGTCAGGTCGTGCAGGAACTTCGGGGCGCCCTGCCGGGACAGCGGCCACAGCCGGGTGCCGGCGCCGCCGGCGGGGACGACGGCGTGGAAGCCGTCGAGGGGGCGGGGCTGCGCGGGCGACGCGGTGGCGGGGCTCGACATGCCGAGCAGCGTAGCCGCCCGGTGCGGCGCGGTCCGGCGTGGTCCGGCAGCCCCGCGCGCGGCTCCCTGGGCGGCGGGGCTCACCAGGGACCCTGGTCCCGGTCGCTGTGTGCGCTTGGTCACATCAGGCCCGATCAGGGCCCTGCGCGACGGGTGACTCAGCGCACACTCATTACAGTGGCCGGACCGGACACAGCAGTCCCGCCCGAACTCGCCAGGAGGCCCTCCGTGCCCACTGCGCCAGCCGCACCGCGCAACGACGCCGCCCCCACGGCGAAGCGGATCCCCGGCGGCACCCTCTACCGCGGCCGCGAAGGCATGTGGTCCTGGGTCGCCCACCGGGTCACCGGCGTGCTCATCTTCTTCTTCCTGCTCGTGCACGTGCTGGACACGTCGCTCGTGCGGGTCTCCCCCGAGGCGTACGACGCCGTCATCGGCACCTACAAGAACCCGGTCATGGGGCTCGGCGAGGCCGGCCTCGTCGCCGCGATCGTGTTCCACGCGTTCAACGGCATCCGGATCATCCTGGTCGACTTCTGGGCCAAGGGGCCGCGGTACCAGCGCGTCATGCTCTGGGTGGTCGTCGGCCTGTTCGTCGTGACGATGGCGGGCTTCCTGCCGCGGCACCTCATGCACGTCTTCGGAGGCGAGTGATGACGACGATCCCCGCCCCCCGCACCACCGTGGGCCGCGGCCCCGGCCGCCGCACCTCCCGGGGCAACTGGGAGCTCTACGGCTGGGTGTTCATGCGCGCGTCCGGCGTCGTGCTGCTCGTGCTGATCTTCGGCCACCTGTTCGTCAACCTGGTCGCCGGCGAGGGCATCTCCGCCATCGACTTCGGCTTCGTCGCCGGCAAGTGGGCGTCCCCGTTCTGGCAGATCTGGGACCTGCTCATGCTCTGGCTCGCGATGATCCACGGCACCAACGGCGTGCGGACGATCATCAACGACTACGCCGAGCGCGACGGCACCCGCCTGGTGCTCAAGCTCGCCCTGTACACCGCGTTCACCGTCGTGGTCGTGCTCGGCACGCTCGTGATCTTCACGTTCGACCCGTGCCCCGCGAACTCGCCCGCGGACCTGCTCCCCTCCTTCTGCACCGCCTGAACCCCCCGAACTGGAGGCATCGACCCCGATGCAGACCCACCAGTACGACGTCGTCATCGTCGGCGCCGGCGGCGCCGGGATGCGCGCCGCCCTCGAGTCCTCCGCGCGCACCCGCACGGCGGTGATCTCGAAGCTCTACCCCACCCGCTCGCACACCGGCGCGGCCCAGGGCGGCATGTGCGCCGCCCTCGGCAACGTCGAGGACGACAACCCCGAGTGGCACACGTTCGACACGGTCAAGGGCGGCGACTACCTCGTCGACCAGGACGCCGCGACGATCATGGCGGACGAGGCCATCGACGCCGTGCTCGACCTGGAGCGGATGGGCCTTCCGTTCAACCGCACGCCCGAGGGCCGGATCGACCAGCGCCGGTTCGGCGGACACACCCGCAACCACGGCGAGGCCGCCGTGCGCCGGGCCTGCTACGCCGCGGACCGCACCGGGCACATGATCCTGCAGACCCTGTACCAGCAGTGCGTGAAGAACGAGGTCGCGTTCTTCAACGAGTTCTACGTGCTCGACCTGCTGCTCACGCACGACCTCACCGGCCGCGAGGTCCCCGACGGCGAGGACGTGGCCGTCTCCGGCGTCGTCGCCTACGAGCTCGCGACCGGCGAGATCCACGTGTTCCGCGCGAAGTCCGTGGTCCTCGCGACCGGCGGCGCCGGCAAGATCTACAAGACGACCTCCAACGCGCACACCCTCACGGGCGACGGCATGGCGCTGGCGTACCGGCGGGGCCTGCCGCTGGAGGACATGGAGTTCTTCCAGTTCCACCCGACCGGCCTCGCGGGCCTCGGCATCCTGCTGTCCGAGGCCGCGCGCGGCGAGGGCGGCATCCTGCGCAACGCCGACGGCGAGCGGTTCATGGAGCGGTACGCCCCCACCATCAAGGACCTCGCGCCGCGCGACATCGTGGCCCGGTCCATGGCGAACGAGGTGCGCGAGGGGCGCGGCGCCGGCCCGAACAAGGACTACGTGCTGCTCGACCTCACCCACCTGGACCCGGCGCACATCGACGCGAAGCTGCCGGACATCACCGAGTTCGCGCGCACCTACCTCGGCATCGAGCCGTACACCGAGCCGGTGCCCGTCTACCCGACCGCGCACTACGCCATGGGCGGCGTGCCGACCAACGTCGAGGGCGAGGTGCTCCGCGACACCACGCACGTGGTCAAGGGCCTGTACGCCGCCGGGGAGGTCGCGTGCGTCTCCGTGCACGGGTCCAACCGCCTCGGCACGAACTCGCTGCTCGACATCAACGTGTTCGGCAAGCGGGCCGGCATCTCCGCCGCGCAGTACGCCGCCACGGCGCCGTGGGTCGACCTGCCCGACGCCCCCGAGGCGCCCGTGGTCGCCCAGCTCGAGCAGATGCGCGAGCGGCCCGAGGGCGAGCGCGTCTCCGACGTGCGCCGCGAGCTGCAGCAGACGATGGACACCAACGCCCAGGTGTTCCGGACCGCCGAGTCCCTGCGCCAGGCGTTCCAGGACATCCAGGTCCTGCAGGAGCGCTACACGCGGGTGTCGGTCCAGGACAAGGGCCGGGCGTTCAACACCGACCTCATCGAGGCGATCGAGCTGGGCTTCCTCCTCGACATCGCCGAGACCGTCGTCGTCGGGGCGCTCAACCGCCGCGAGTCCCGCGGCGGGCACTTCCGCGAGGACTACCCGAAGCGCGACGACGCGTCGTTCATGGAGCACACGATGGCCTACCGCCGGGTCCCCGGCGTGCCGGTCGACTCCCCCGCCGGCTCCGCGCCGAAGGGCGAGGAGATCCCCGCGCCCGGCCCCGGCCGGCCCGCCGTCGTCCTGGGCACCAAGCCCGTCGTGACCACCGTGTACCAGCCGATGGAGCGGAAGTACTGACATGACCGCCACCCTGGACCGCGCCGAGGCCACCGCGCCGAAGGCCGGCGAGATCCCGTCGTTCGACGTCACGCTGAAGATCCGCCGGTACACGCCGGAGACCCACGGCGACGAGCCGTACTGGCAGGAGTTCACGGTCACCGCCCACGGCACCGACCGCCTGCTGGACGCCCTGCACAAGATCAAGTGGGAGCACGACGGGTCCCTCACGTTCCGGCGCTCCTGCGCGCACGGCGTCTGCGGCTCGGACGCCATGCGGATCAACGGCCGCAACCGCCTCGCGTGCAAGGCCCTGCTCAAGGACCTCAACCCCGGCAAGCCGATCCTCGTCGAGCCCCTCAAGGGCCTGCCGGTGATCAAGGACCTCGTCGTGGACATGGAGCCGTTCTTCGCGTCCTACCGCGAGATCATGCCGTTCCTCATCACCACCGGGCACGAGCCGTCCCGCGAGCGCCTGCAGTCCCCCGAGCAGCGCGCCCGGTTCGACGACACCACCAAGTGCATCCTGTGCGCCGCGTGCACGTCGTCCTGCCCGGTGTTCTGGACCGACGGGCAGTACTTCGGCCCCGCGGCGATCGTGAACGCGCACCGCTTCATCTTCGACAGCCGCGACGAGGGCGGGGCCCAGCGGCTCGAGATCCTCAACGACAAGGAGGGCGTGTGGCGCTGCCGCACGACCTTCAACTGCACCGAGGCGTGCCCCCGCGGCATCGAGGTCACCAAAGCGATCCAGGAGGTCAAGCGCGCGATGATCACCCGCGCGTTCTGACCGGCCCTGCCTGCTGGCCGTCCCTGTCCGTGAGGGGAGGGTTCTGCCCGACACGCCCGGCGTGTCGTGCCGGAACCCTCCCCTCACGAGCGCCCGGCGCGCTCAGCGCGGCCACGCGGGCACGTCCGGCCACGGACCGTCGTGGTCACCCGGCTCCGACCGCCACGACCGCGCGGACCCGCGGCCCAGCGCTCGGCGGTGCGCCGTCGCCCGCCGCGCCTGCCACCGCGCGCGGGCCGTCGGCGTCGCCAGGTCCGCCGCGCTCGCCCGGACGACCACCAGCCCCAGCGCCTCCAGCCGCTCCTGCCGGCGCGCGTCCGCGCTGCGCCTGGCTGCCGACGCGTGCGTGCTGCCGTCGTACTCCCCGACCAGCCCGCTGACGGGGTCGAGCAGGTCGACCCGCGCCACGAACCTCCCGTCGGGCTCCCGGAGCACGGCGTTGCACCGCGGGACGGGCAGCCCGGTCGCGACCCACAGCAGCCGGAGCCGGGTCTCCTGCGGCGACTGCACGCCGTCCGCCGACAGCTCGACCGCCCGGCGCGCGGCACGCACGCCGCGCCAGCCCGCCCGCCGCTCGACCTCGTCGCCGAGCGCGTCCGCCGTGACCAGCCCCAGGGCGCGCATCCGGTCGAGCACGACGACGGCGGTCTCGGGGGTGGACGCACGCGCGACGTCGAACGCCGTGCGCAGCGGCGCGGTCACCGACCCACCCCCGTCCACGTCCTGCCGCTCCCCGGGATCCAGGCGGGCCCGCACCACCGCGCGCCCGGGGACGGCGCTCAGGCGGGACCCCGGGGGGAGGATGACGAGCACGGGCTGCGGCGCCCCGGACGGGAGGAGACCGTCGAGCTCGAGCGCGTCGTCGACCCGGCCACGCCCCGCGAGCGCCGCACGCTCGTGCCACCGCGCGGCCGCCCACCCGCCGAGCGTCGCCCCCGGCGGAGTCGCCGCCAGTACCGCGGCCGTGCGCAGGTCGGGGTCCTGGAGGTCCGACCCGACGACGGCGTGCACCCCGCGGAGCACCGGCACGTAAGCGGCCCGCACGTCGGACCGCCGTCCCCGCTCGGTCGCCCACCGGGTCGTCACGACGGCCGGCATCGCCCCCGCCCCGTCGGCGTCGCGGGCGCACGGGTCCGCGCCCGGTCGGTGGCCCCTGTCGTCACCCGGCGCTGTCACGCACGGCAGCATGCCCGCGCCCGGGCGCCCGCTCCACCCCCGCCCCCTCCCCCTGTGGACCACGCCCGGCGCGCCGCCCCCCGTCGTGTCCCGCCCTCGCCGCCCTTCCCCGGCGTGCCCCGCCC
>JAEWGQ010000238.1 GCA_023388235.1 Actinomycetes bacterium
GCTCGCGGCGTACCGGGCGCGGGCCGTGCGGCGCCGGCTCGCGGCGGTGCGGCCGGGGCAGGCGCTGCGCACGGTGCGGGTCGGCCTGCGGGTGCACCCGGTCCCCCTGGCGGGCACGGAGGGCCTCGACGTGGACGACGCGGACGACCTGGCACGCGCCCGCGACGCCGCCCGGGACGCCGCGCCGACGGCCGAATAACGTCACGGGTGTCCGACTAAAACCCCTCTGTCACGGTCGGTATTTCGACACCTCGACCTTTCTTTTTTCGATCGTGACCTGGTCACGGTGCATTCCGGGACCTCGGTCCCGGACGCGTCAAGGGCTTCGCAGAACACTGGAAGGGCCTCACGGGGTGCCGGTCATCGCCGACCTCCCCCCGGGAGCCCCGTCCTCAGCCGCCAGGAGCCCCCCATGCCTCACCCCGCCGCAGCCGCGGCCGTCCTCGACGCGCCCGTGACGCGTCGTTCGTTCGTCAAGTGGAGCGCCGCAGCCGGCGGGGCGGTCGCCGCCGTCGGCACGGGCGCGAAGCTGGGCCTGCTGCCGATCGCGTCCGCGGGTCCGGCCGCCGCCGCCGAGCAGCCGGGCACCGGCGAGCGCGTCGTGTGGTCGTCGTGCAACGTGAACTGCGGCTCGCGCTGCCCGCTGCGCCTCACCGTGCGCGACGGCGCCGTCGTCCGCGTGGACCCCGACGCCACGGGCGACGACGAGCTGGCCAGCCGCCAGATCCGCGCCTGCGTCCGCGGCCGCTCGATCCGGCAGCGCATCTACAACGCCGACCGCATCAAGTACCCGATGAAGCGGGTCGGCGAGCGCGGCTCCGGCGAGTTCGAGCAGATCTCCTGGGACCAGGCGCTGGACGAGATCGCGGACCGCCTGAAGTCCACGATCGAGGAGTACGGCAACGAGGCCGTCTACAACCACTACGCGTCCGGCAACACCGGGTCGAACATCTCCGGCTCCGCCTTCACGCGGCTGATCAACCTGCTCGGCGGGTCGCTCGGCTACTACGGCACGTACTCGACCGCGCAGATCAACTTCGCGACGCCGTTCACCTACGGCGTGCAGCGCGCCCCGAACAACACGTTCGAGGACACGGTCCACTCCAAGCTCGTGATCCTGTGGGGCAACAACCCGCACGAGACCCGCATGAGCGGCGGCGGCGAGCTGTTCACCTCGCTCAAGGCGAAGCAGGCCGGCCGCGCGAAGGTCATCGTCATCGACCCGCGCGCGTCGGACTCCGAGGTCTCGCTGGCCGACGAGTGGATCCCGATCCGCCCGGGCACCGACGCCGCCCTGGTCGCCGGCATGGCGCACGTGATGATCACCGAGGGCCTGCACGACCAGGCGTTCCTCGACCGGTGCTGCCTCGGCTTCGACGAGGAGCACATGCCGGAGGGCACCCCCGCCGGCCGCTCGTACCGGGCGTACGTCGAGGGCACCGGGCCCGACGGCACCGAGAAGACCCCCGAGTGGGCCGCCCGCATCACCGGCATCCCCGCCGGCACGATCACGCGCCTGGCGCGGGAGGTCGCCACGGCCAAGCCGTGCGCGATCATCCAGGGCTGGGGCCCGCAGCGGCAGCACAACGGCGAGCAGACGGTCCGCGCGATCTACCTGCTGGCCGCGATGACGGGCAACATCGGCGTCTCCGGCGGCGGCCTGGGCGAGCGCGAGGGCAACTACTCCCTCCCGATCGCCCGGTTCCCGTCCGGCAAGAACCCGGTGACCGCCAAGATCTCGTGCTTCCTGTGGACCGACGCGGTCGAGCGCGGCCCCGAGATGACCAAGCTCGCCGACGGCGTGCAGGGCAAGGACAAGCTGGACGTCCCGATCAAGTTCCTCTGGAACTACGCGGGCAACACGATCATCAACCAGCACTCCGACGCCGGCCGCACCGCCGCGCTGCTGAAGGACGACAGCAAGCTCGAGACGATCGTCGTGGTCGAGAACCACATGACGCCGTCCGCGCGCTTCGCCGACTACCTGCTGCCCGACGCCACGAACGTCGAGCAGCCGGACCTCATCCCGTCCGGGTACGCCGGCGAGCTCGGCTACATGATCCTGGCCGAGCAGGCGCACGAGCCGATGTTCGAGTGCCGGACCGCCTACGACACCTGCGCGGCCCTGGCCGAGCGGTTCGGGCTGCGGGACCAGTTCACCGAGGGCAGGACGCAGGAGGAGTGGGTCCGCGAGCTCGTCGACCAGACCCGCGCCGACCTGCCGGAGCTCCCCGAGTTCGACGAGCTCCAGGAGCAGGGCGTCTGGCGCAAGACGAACCCCAAGGGCTACATCATCGGCCTGCAGGACTTCGTCGCCGACCCGGCGGCGCACCCGCTCGAGACCCCCTCCGGCCTCATCGAGATCTACTCGCCGCGGCTGCAGGAGATGGCCGACACCTGGACGCTCCCGGAGGGCGACTCCTTCACCGCGCTCCCCGAGTACGTGGCCGGCCGGGAGTCCCCGACCGACCCGCTCGCCGAGACCTACCCGCTGCAGATGATCGGCCACCACTTCAAGGGCCGGACGCACTCCACGTACGCCAACGTGGCGTGGCTCCGCGAGGCCCACCCGCAGCAGGTGTGGATCAACGCCGCCGACGCCAAGGCCCGCGGCATCGAGAACGGGGACACGGTGGCGGTCTTCAACGACCGCGGCCGGATCCTCCTCGGCGCCAAGGTGACGCTCCGCATCGCGCCGGGCGTCGTGTCCGTGCCGCAGGGCGCGTGGTACACCCCGGACGCCGACGGCGTCGACACCGGCGGCTGCACCAACACGCTCACCACGTGGCACCCCTCGCCCTTGGCCAAGGGCAACCCCCAGCACACCAACCTCGTCCAGATCGAGAGGGCATGACCGTGGCCAAGCAACTGGGCTTCTACGTCGACCAGGCCTACTGCACGGGCTGCAAGGCCTGCCAGATCGCCTGCAAGGACAAGAACGACCTGCCCGTCGGGATCTCCTGGCGCCGGGTCGTCGAGTACACGGGCGGCGGGTGGACCACCGACCCGAAGGCCGGGACGTTCACGCCGAACGTCTTCAGCTACTACACGTCGATCTCCTGCAACCACTGCGAGGACCCGATCTGCGTGAAGGTCTGCCCCACGACCGCCATGAGCAAGGGCGAGGACGGCATCGTGTCCGTCGACCCCGAGAAGTGCGTGGGCTGCCGCTACTGCGAGTGGGCCTGCCCGTACTCCGCGCCGCAGTACGACGCGGACGCCGGCGTGATGAGCAAGTGCAACTTCTGCGCCGACTACCTCGCCGAGGGCAAGGAGCCGGCCTGCGTCGCGGCCTGCCCCTCCCGCGTCCTGAAGTTCGGCGAGATCGACGAGCTGCGCGCCACCTACGGCGACCGCGCGGACGTCGCGCCGCTGCCCGACCCGTCCGTCACCCGCCCGAACCTCGTCATCACCCCGCACCCGCGCGCCCAGGCGTCGGACGCGGCGACGGGTGCGGTCGCCAACCCCGAGGAGATCTGACCATGCACGTCAGCGAGCTCCCCCTGGTCACGTTCACGATCCTCGCGCAGCTGTCCGTCGGCTCGTTCGTGGTGCTGGGCGTCGTGCAGCTGATCGCGCGGCTGCGCGGCGGCGCCGGCGTGGTGGACAAGCTGTCCGACCCGGCGCTCTACGCCATCGGGCCGGTCATGGTGCTCGGGCTGCTCGCGAGCATCCTGCACCTCGGCAACCCGATCAACATGCTGAACACGGTCCGGCACTGGGACAGCTCGTGGCTGTCGCGGGAGATCCTGTTCGGCTGCGCGTTCGCCGGCCTGGGCGCGGCGTTCGCCGTCTGCCAGTGGCGCAAGTGGCTCACCCCGGGCCTGCGGCAGGCGCTCGCCGGCCTGACCGCGGTCGTCGGCCTCGGCCTCGTCTTCGTGATGTCGATGGTCTACATGCTGCCGACCGTCCCGGCGTGGAACACCTGGGCCACCCCGGTGTCGTTCTTCACCACCGCGCTGCTGCTCGGCACGCTGAACATCGGTGCCGCGTTCGTCGGGGTGACGGCGTTCCGCCGCCGCCGCGGCACGGCGCTCGACCCCGAGGTGGAGGCCCTCCTGCAGCGCACGCTGCGCGGGGTCGCCGTCGCGGCGATCGTGCTGGTGGGCGTCGAGTTCGTCGTCGCCCCGGTGTACGCCCTGACGCTGGCCACCGCCGGCGACGGCGCCTCGGCGGTGTCCGCCGACGCCCTGATGATCGGCAGCGGGGCGGCGCTCGTCGTCCGCCTGGTCCTGGTGTTCCTCGGGGCCGCGCTGCTCGGCGTCCTGCTGTACAAGGCCGCGAGCGCCGGGCGTCAGCGCATGATGTTCACGGTCGCGACCTGCGCGTTCGTCCTGGTGCTGGCCTCGGAGGGCCTGGGACGCGTGCTGTTCTACGAGAGCATGACCCGCATCGGCATGTAGCCCGACGCGGCCCCGCCGCACCCCGTCGCGACCGCTCGCGGCGGGGTGCGGCCACCGGCCCGGCACCCGGCCCGCCCCCGCGCGTGGCGTCGCCCGGCCGTCGACCCCCTGCCCCACCGGCATCCACGGAGAGCCCACCATGACCTCCTCCACCCCCGGGGTGCTCGCCACCCCCGTCACCCGACGGTCGTTCGTGCGCTGGAGCGCCGCCGCCGGTGGTGCCGCCGCCGCGGCCGGCGCCGGCCTCCGGTTCGGCCTGCTGCCGATCGAGCCCGCCGGCGCCGCGACCGGCGCCTCGGACGCGGCGGACGGGCCGCGCCAGGTGTGGTCCGCGTGCATGGTGAACTGCGGCTCGCGCTGCCCGGTGCTGCTGACCGTCACCGACGGCCAGGTCACGCGCGTGGACGCCGAGCCGACCGGGGGCGACGACACCGACCTGCCGCAGATCCGCGCGTGCGTCCGCGGCCGGGCCATCCGGCAGCGCATCCACAACGCCGACCGGCTGAAGTACCCGATGCGCCGCGTGGGTCCCCGCGGCTCCGGGGAGTTCGAGCGGATCACGTGGGACGAGGCGTTCGACGAGATCGCCACCCGCCTGCGCTCCACCATCGAGAAGTACGGCAACGAGGCCGTCTACCTGAACTACGGCACCGGCGTGCTCGGCGCCACCGTCGCGTGCTCCTGGCCGCCCGCGTCCACCGGCGTCGCCCGGCTGATGAACCTGGTCGGCGGCTACCTCAACCACTACGCCGACTACTCGACGGCGCAGATCACCGCCGCGTACCCGTACCACTACGGCGACTGGGTCTCCGGCAACTCGTTCGACGACATGGTGAACTCCCGCCTCGTCGTGATGTTCGGCAACAACCCGCACGAGACGCGCATGAGCGGCGGCGGCGAGCTGTTCGTCACCACCCGCGCGAAGCAGCAGTCGCAGGTCCGCACGATCGTCATCGACCCGCGGCAGTCGGACACGGCCGTCACGCTCGCCGACGAGTGGGTGCCGCTGCGGCCGAACACCGACGCCGCCCTCGTGGCCGGCATGGCGCACGTCATGGTGACCGAGGGCCTGCACGACCAGGCGTTCCTCGACCGGTACTGCGTGGGCTTCGACGAGGAGCACCTGCCGGAGGGCGCGCCCGCCGGGTCGTCCTACCGCTCGTACGTCCTCGGCGAGGGCCCCGACGGCATCGAGAAGACCCCGGAGTGGGCCGCCCGGGTCACCGGCGTCCCCGCCGGCACCATCGTCCGGCTCGCCCGCGAGATCGCCGGCACCAAGCCGTGCAGCATCAACCAGGGCTGGGGCCCGCAGCGGCACTCCAACGGCGAGAACTCCGCCCGCGCCGTGTTCACCCTGGCCGCCCTCATCGGGCAGGTCGGCGTGCCCGGCGGCGGGACCGGCGGGCGCGAGGCCGCGTACAAGATGCGCAGCGCGTCGTTCCCGACGCTGGAGAACCCGATCACGACCGCGGTGTCCAACTTCAACTGGACCGACGCGATCTACCGGCACGACGAGATGACCGCGCTGTCCGACGGGGTGCAGGGCGCCGACCGGCTGACGGCCCCGATCCGGTTCATCTGGCAGTACGCCGGCAACGCCCTGGTCAACCAGCACGGCGACATCAACCGGACCGGGGAGATCCTGGCCGAGCCCGACGACCTGCACATCGTCGTCATCGAGCACCAGATGACGGTGTCCGCCCGGTACGCGGACATCCTGCTGCCGGACGCGTCGACCGCCGAGCAGATCGACATCGCGAAGCAGGGTTCCGCGGGCCCGCTCGGGTACATCGTCCTGGCCGACCAGGCGATCGAGCCCATGTGGGAGTGCAAGCCGGTGTACGAGATCCTCACCGGGGTCGCGGAGCGGCTCGGCGTCGAGGCGGAGTTCACCGAGGGCAAGTCGCAGGAGGACTGGGTCCGCGACGTGGTCCGGCGCACCCAGGCGCTGACCCCCGGCGTGCCCGACTTCGAGACCTTCCGCGAGCAGGGCATCTACAAGGAGATGAACCCGGGCGACCCGGTCGTGCCGCTCGCCGACTTCCGGGCCGACCCCGAGGCCAACCCCCTGACCACCCCGTCCGGGAAGATCGAGATCTACTCGGCCGCGCT
Source organism: Actinomycetes bacterium (assembly GCA_023388235.1). Taxonomy (GTDB): domain Bacteria; phylum Actinomycetota; class Actinomycetes; order Actinomycetales; family Cellulomonadaceae; genus Cellulomonas. The sequence continues at coordinate 6,516 of JAEWGQ010000238.1, forward strand.
CGCCGAGGTCGCCGCGACGTGGGAGCTCCCCGAGGGCGACCGCATCACCCCGCTGCCCGAGTACCTCGCCTCCCGCGAGGGGCCCGAGGACCCGCTGCGCGAGACCTACCCCCTGCAGCTCATCGGGCACCACTACAAGGGCCGGACGCACTCCACGTACGGCAACGTGCCGTGGCTGCAGGAGGCGCACCCGCAGCACATGTGGCTGAACCCGGCGGACGCCCGGGCCCGCGGGATCGAGAACGGCGACGTCGTCGAGGTCTTCAACGACCGCGGCCGCGTGCGGATCCCCGCGCGGGTCACGCCCCGCATCGCCCCCGGGGTGGTGTCCATCCCGCAGGGCGCGTGGTTCCGGCCCGACGCCGACGGCGTGGACCTCGGCGGGTGCACGAACACGCTCACCAGCCTGCACCCGTCGCCGCTCGCCAAGGGCAACGCGCAGCACTCCAACCTCGTCGAGGTGGAGAAGGCCTAGGACGCCCCGCCCGCGGGACCTTCGACCCCCGGTTCCCGGGGGCGGGGCCCGCAGGCTGGACGCACACCACCGACCGAGGGAACGTCATGTCCGCCGCACCAGCCGCCCAGCGCGACACGCTGGCCCAGCACCTCGACGACCTCGCCGGGTGCTACACCTTCGTGTCCCGCCTGCTCCTCGCCTCCCCCGACCCGGACCTGCTCGAGCGCGTCCGCCAGCCCGGCCTCATGGCGGGGTGGCCGCTGCGCGACGCCGACTCCCGGACGGGCGTCGAGCTGCTGGTGCGCGGCGCGGACAGCGACGTGCTTCCCCTCGCGCGGGACCACCAGGCGCTGTTCGTCGGCCCCGGGCCGCTGCTGGCCGCGCCGTACGAGTCGGTGTACCGCAGCCGCGACCGGCTGCTGTTCGAGGAGTCGACGTTCGAGGTCCGGGCCGCGTACCGGGCGTACGGGCGCGTCGCCCCGGCCCTGAACAAGGAGCCGGACGACCACCTGGGCCTCGAGCTCGACTTCCTCGCGCACCTCTGCGTCCGGGCGCTCGACGCGATGGACGCCGGCGACGAGGACGCCACGGACGCGGCCCTCGCGGCGCAGGAGTCGTTCCTCACCGAGCACACGCTCGTCTGGGGGCCGCAGTGCCTGGACCTCGTGCGCGAGCACGCCCGGACGGACTTCTACCGCGGGGTCGGGGCGCTCGGCGCGGGGCTGCTCGCGCACGCCCGGAGCATCCTCGTCGGGGACTGACGTGCCCGGGGCGGACGCCGCCTCCGACGCCGTCGGGGGCCTGGTCCGGTGGCTCGCGTGGCAGCCGGACCCGCTGCCGCTGCACGTGGTGTGCCCCGACGGCGGCGCCCGGGTCCCGGCGCCCCGCGGTGCGGCCGTCGTCCGGCTGCCGGTCTGCGCGGCGGACCTGCCCGTGTCGGCGTGGCTGGAGCTCGTCGCCGCCGGCGCCACCGCCGTCACCGTGCACGCGCCGCACCCGCTGCCCGGCGCCCCCGCCGACGCGCTGCCGACCGCGCAGGCC
>JAEWGQ010000252.1 GCA_023388235.1 Actinomycetes bacterium
CCGGGCAGCAGCGTGGCGGCGGCCGACGGGAAGGCCGCGACCCGCACCCGGCCGGCGCGCAGGCTCGCGACCGCCGCGACCTCCTCCAGCGTGGCGGCCAGGGCGGACTCGACCGCCGCGGCGTTGCGGGCGAGCACGAGCCCGGCCTCGGTGAGCCGCACCCCGCGTCCCGCGCGGACAACCACGGGCGTGCCGATCATCCGCTCCACGGCCCGCAGCTGCTGGCTCGCCGCCGGCTGCGTCAGGCCCAGCGCGTGGGCGGCGGCGGTCACGCTGCCCGTCTCGTGGACGGAGCGGACCAGGCGGAGGGCGGCGGCGTCGAGCGTCCGGGCGGGCACCCGGCGAGCATAAGCCCCCCGCATGGGTCGCGGCTCAAGTGCCCGTTGCGCGCATGTGCAGCCGCGGGGGACAGTCGGGTGGTGCGACGCCTCGACGACCTCCGCTCCGACTTCGCCCCCGCCCCGGGCTACCTGAACGCGGCCACCGCCGGGGTCCCGCCCCGCCGGACCGTGGCGGCGCTGCACGCCGACCTGGACCGCTGGGGGAGCGGCGGGCTGGACGTGCCGCGGTACCAGGAGGCGGTCGCCACGGCGCGGGCGCGGTTCGCCACGCTCACGCGGGTGCCCGCCGACCGGGTCGCGATCAGCTCGCAGGTGTCGGCCATGGTCGCGGTGGTCGCGGCCTCCCTGCCCGACGGCGCCCGCGTCGTGTGCGTCGAGGGCGACTTCACGTCCACCGTGTACCCCTTCCTCGTGCAGGGCGGCCGGCTGGACGTCCGGCACGCCCCGCCGGACCACCTCGCTGAGGCCGTGGTCCCGGGTGTGGACCTGGTCGCGTACTCGCTGGTGCAGTCGGCGACCGGCCAGGTGCTGGACGACGACGCGGTGCGCGCCGCGGCCCGTGCGGCCGGAGCCAGGACGCTGTGCGACCTGACGCAGGCGGCGGGCTGGCTCCCCGTGGACGCCGGCCGCTACGACGTCACCGTCACGGCGGCGTACAAGTGGCTGTGCGGCCCGCGCGGCGCGGCGTTCCTGACCGTGGCCCCGGACGTCCTGGACCGCCTGCGACCGGTGCAGGCCGGGTGGTACGCGGGCGACGACCCGTGGGCGTCCTGCTACGGCCCCGCGATGCACCTCGCGCCGGACGCGCGGCGGTTCGACGTGTCGCCCGCCTGGCAGGCGTGGCTGGGCGCCGCCGAGTCGCTCGACGCGTTCGCCGACGTGGACCCCGAGCAGGTGCGCGCGTACGACGTGGCCCTCGCGGACGCGTTCCGCGCGGGGCTCGGCCTGCCTCCCGGTGGCAGCGCGGTGGTCAGCCTGCCCGACGCGGACGGGGCGCTGCGCGCGGCGCTGGAGGCGGCGGGGTGCCGCGTCGCGGGCAGGGCCGGGCGCGTGCGGCTCGCGTTCCACGTCCGGAACGACGGGGAGGACGTGGCGCGGGCGCTCGCGGCGCTGGGTCCGGCGGCGGAGCGCGTAGCGGTCTGACCGCGCACCCGACGGGTCCGCGCGCCGCGCGGAGGGGACGGACGGCGCGCTGCCCGGACGCGGCGGGCGGCGGGGGCGCAGACTCTGCGGGAACGCGGGGCGCTGCGGGGCCGCGGGGCGCGGGGTGCGGTACGGAGCAGCGCGGGAGGCGCTGCCGGGGAGCGGCGCACGACCGGGCGGCCGTGCGCCGCCGGGCTCAGAGCGCCCGGAGGACGGAGACGACGCGGCCCAGCACCTGGGCGTGGTCGCCGTCGATCGGGGAGTACGCGGGGTTCTGGGGGAGCAGCCACACGTGGCCGTCCTGCCGCTTCAGCGTCTTGACGGTGGCCTCGCCGTCGAGCATCGCCGCGACGATCTCCCCGTTCTCCGCCACGGGCTGGCGGCGGACGACCACCCAGTCGCCGTCGCAAATCGCCGCGTCGACCATCGAGTCGCCGACGACCTTGAGCAGGAAGAGCTGGCCCGCGCCGACGAGCTGGCGGGGCAGCGGGAAGACGTCCTCGACCAGCTGCTCGGCGAGGATCGGCCCACCGGCGGCGATGCGCCCGACCACGGGCACGTAGGCGGCCTCGGGAGCGCCCTCGCGCGCGGCGGTGTCCTCGTCGCCGATCCCGGGCACGCCGGGCAGGGGCGCCACGCCGCGCGAGTCGTCCGGCTGCACGACCTCGATGGCGCGGGGGCGGTTCGGGTCCCGCCGCAGGTAGCCCTTGCGCTCGAGCGCGGTCAGCTGGTGCTTCACGCTGGACGGGCTGGTCAGGCCGACGGCGTCGCCGATCTCGCGCATGCTCGGCGGGTAGCCGCGCGACTCGACCGACGCGCGCACGGTCTCGAGCACGAGGCGCTGGCGCGGGGTCAGCCCGTCGCCGTCCGGCTGCAGCTCCACGACGGCGACGTCGTCCCCACCGGTGCTCGCCGTGGCGCCCGTTCCCTGGCCGGCCATGTCCTCTCCCGTCGTCCGCGACGCCGGTGCGCGTCGCACCCGTCCGCCGTGCGGGGCGCGCACCCCGGCTGGTCACGGTGCCCGGGGCGGTCCGCGGACGGGCCGCCGGGCGGGCGTGTCAGACCCTCGTGGTGCGCTGTACCCGACGTCCCGAGCGTAGGGGTCGCGGCCAGGCGTTTCAAACACCTGTTCGACCGTGTCTCGACATCGCGCGGAGGGTGTGGTTGAGTTCGTACAGACGTTCGAACGAACAGGTGTTCGAGGGGTCGCCCGGCGGCCCAGGAGGGAAGTGGTGGAGATGAGCGCCATCGCAGCGCACCCGCGGGTCGTCCCGACGATCGGTCCCCGGACCGTCCGGCCCACCCGGGTGGCACGTGCAGCCGCCCCCGCGCGGACCGCCTCCGTCGTCCGGACCGCTCCCGTCGCCCGTGCGGCGGCTACCGCCCGGACCGCTCCCGTCGCCGCGACGGCCGCGGCCGTCCGGACCGCTCCCGCCGAGGCGCCGGCGCGGCTGCACCTCACGCGCCGTGGGCGCGTCGTGCTGGTGCTGCTCGCCCTGCTCGTGGTCGTCGCCGGCGTCATGGGCGGGCGGGCCGTCGCCGACGCCCCGCGGCAGGCCACCGAGGTGACCACGCACGCGGTCGTCGCGGGGGAGACGCTCTGGCAGATCGCCTCCGACGTGGCCGCCCCGGGCGAGGACGTGCGGGACGTGGTGCTGCGCCTGCAGGACCTCAACGGGCTGCCGGACTCCTCGCTGATCGCGGGCCAGGTCCTCCTGCTGCCGGCCGGGTCCTGACCCGAGTCGTATCTTCCCGGCGCTCCGGCGCTCTGGCGTGCTGGCGTCGGGCACTCGCGCAGCTGCCGCGGCGCGGCGTCGTCGCTGGTCGGCGCACTGCACCACCCGTCCCGCCACATGCTGGGATTAACGAAACTCCCCGCTTGCGTAATTGGAGATCTCGCCTCTAGGGTGGTGCCACCTCGAACGGCTGGCTGGGGGGCTCGCCGCGAGGGACGCGCCGTCGTCGCAGCCCACGGGCTCGACGCAGGGGCGTGCAGCAACCGTCCGCACGAGGCGAGTCGTCGCGGACGAGACGGGACGGGGGCGTCCCCACGAGGGTGGCCGCAGGAGCGGCCACCCTCGTCGTCTGTCGGGCGCGCCCGCCGCGGACGACGGCGGTCGCGTGCGAGACGGCGTGACCCCGCGCGGACGGGAACGGCGCCGCACGGGACCGTGTTGCACCGTCCGCGGCGCGGGTCCTACCGTGTCCCGGTCGTCCGGCCCGGCACGGCGCCCGCCGCCGCCCCGACCGCACGACCACGGATCCGCAGGAGGCCCCATGCACTGCCCGTTCTGCCGCCACGCGGACTCGCGCGTCGTCGACTCGCGCACCTCGGACGACGGCCTGTCCATCCGCCGCCGGCGCCAGTGCCCGCAGTGCAACCGCCGCTTCTCCACGATCGAGACCGCGAGTCTCTCCGTGGTCAAGCGTTCCGGAGCCACGGAGCCGTTCAGCCGCGAGAAGATCGTCAACGGCGTCCGCAAGGCCTGCCAGGGGCGGCCCGTGAGCGAGGACGACCTCGCCATCCTCGCCCAGCGCGTGGAGGAGACCCTGCGCGCCAGCGGCAGCGCCGAGCTCGACGCGTACGAGATCGGCCTGGCCATCCTCGGGCCGCTGCGTGACCTCGACGAGGTCGCCTACCTGCGGTTCGCGAGCGTCTACCAGGCGTTCGACAGCCTGGACGACTTCGAGGCCGCGATCACCGTGCTGCGCGCCGAGAACGAGGTCGCGCGGCAGGCAGCCGCCGACGGCGCCGACGAGGCCGGCGCCGCGTCCTGACCCCGGCCGCGCAGCGCGCCCACCAGGCGGTCCGCCCGCCGCACCGCCCGGTCGGCGGACTACGCTCGACGGCGTGATCCCTGCCGACCTGTCGCTGCTGCACACCCCTGGAACCCCCGCGATCGCCCCCGACGGCTCGTACGCCGTCGTGTCGCGCACCGCGCCCGACCTCGACGCCGATGAGTACACCGGCGCGCTGTGGCGCGTGGCGACGGACGGGTCCGCGCCGCCGGTCCGCCTCACCCGCGGGCACCGGGACACCGACCCGCAGGTCTCCCCGGACGGCCGGTGGGTGGCCTTCCTGCGCGCCGAGCCGAAGGGCCGCCCGCAGCTGCACGTCGTCGAGGCCACCGGCGGGGAGCCGGTGCGCCTGACCGACGCGCCGCTCGGCGTCGGTGCGGCGCGGTTCTCCCCGGACGGCACCGCGATCGCGTACCTCGCGCGCGTCCCCGAGGAGGGGCGGTACTCCCCGGAGGTCGACGCCGGTGCCGAGCGCCCTCGCCACATCACCGAGCTGCCCTACCGCAACGACGGCGTCGGCTTCACGCGGGACAAGCGCCGGCGGGTGTTCGTGCTGGACGTCCCGTCCGACCCCGCGACCCGCAGCGCGGCGCCCGCGGGCGACGCCCCCGGCTCCCGCCAGGTCACGGACGGCGAGGTGGACGTCGAGCAGGTCGCCTGGCTGCCGGACGGCCGGTACCTCGTGGCGGTGGCCGCGCGGCACGCGGCGCGCGACCGGGACCTGCGCGCCGACGCGGTCCTCGTGGACACGGCGGTCGACGGCGACCGGACGCTGCTCCCGCTGACCGACGCGGACGCCGGCAGCACCCTCGCGGTGTCCGTCGCGCTGCCGAGCCGCGACGGGCGCACCCTGTGGCTGCTCGCGCAGGACATGGGCCCGTCGGGCCGTGACTTCGTCGCGCGGCAGACCGGCCTGTACCGGCTGCCCCTGGCGCCCGCCGCCGGCGCGCCGGTGCCGGACGGGACGCCGGTGCGCGTCACGGACGCGGAGGCGGTCGACCTCGACCCGGGCACCGTCGCGGTGACCGCGGACGGCGTGCTCGCGGGCGTCCTGCACCGCGGGACGGTGCTGCTGCGCGAGCACCGCGCGGACGGCACCGTCCGGGACGTGCTGACCGGACCCGTCGCCGCGCACGGCGTGGCGGTGGCGGCCGCCGCGCCGGTCGCCGTGGCCGCGGTGGCCGGTCCCGCCACGTCGGGCGACGTGCACGCGGTCGACCTCGCCGCGGGCACGAGCCGGGTGCTCACCGACTGGTCGGCCCCGCTGCGCGCGACGGGCCGCGTCCGCGTCCCCGCGGAGCTCGAGGCCACCGCGCCCGACGGCTACCCGGTGCACGGCTGGGTCGTGACGCCGGACCCGGAGCGGTTCGCCGGCCCGCACCCGACGATCCTCATGATCCACGGCGGCCCGTACGCGCAGTACACGGTCGGGCTGTTCGACGAGGTGCAGACCCTCGCCGAGGCCGGCTACGCCGTCGTCTACGGCAACCCGCGCGGCTCGGCGGGCTACGGCTCGGCGCACGGCGCGGCCATCCGGCACGGCTTCGGCACGGTGGACACGGACGACGTGCTCGCCCTGCTCGACGCCGCGCTGGCCGACCCGGCCCTGGACGCGGGGCGCGTGGGGGTCATGGGCGGGTCGTACGGCGGGTACCTGACCGCGTGGCTGACGACCCGGACCGACCGGTTCGCGGCGGCGATCGTCGAGCGCGGGTTCCTGGACCCGGTGAGCTTCGTCGGGTCGAGCGACATCGGCTGGTTCTTCGGCCTGGAGTACCTGGGCGACGGCGACTCGGAGGAGGAGCGCGCCGCGGTGGCCGCGCAGTCGCCGATGGCGCACGTCGCGCGGGTCACGACGCCGACGCTGGTGATCCACTCCGAGCAGGACTGGCGGTGCCCGGTCGAGCAGGGTCAGCGCTGGTTCGTCGAGCTCAAGCGGCGCGGGGTGCCGGCCGAGCTGCTGCTGTTCCCGGGCGAGGGGCACGAGCTGACGCGCTCGGGCCGCCCGCAGCACCGGCTCGTGCGGTTCGAGCACGTGCTCGACTGGTGGGCGCGGCAGCTGCCCGTGGCCTGACCGCCGGCACGGCGAACGGCCCCCGCACCGGATCCGGTGCGGGGGCCGTCGTCGTCGTGCAGGGTCTCAGGCGAGCCGCGCGGCGAGCAGGTCGTCGCGGACGACCCGGCGCAGCACCTTGCCGATCTGGGAGCGCGGCAGGTCGGCGAGGATGACGATCTCGCGCGGGACGGCGTACCGGGCGAGCCGCTCGGCGCACCACTCGCGCACCGCCTGCAGCTCGACCTGCGCGTGCCCGAGCTCCATGACGACCGCCGCGACGACCTTCTCGCCGAGGTCGCCGCCCGGCAGGCCGACGACCGCGACGTCCCGGACGCCCGGCATCGTGCGGAGCTTGTCCTCGACCTGCGACGGGTACACCTTGAAGCCGCCGGTGACGATCATCTCCTTGATCCGGTCGACCAGGACGACGAACCCGTCGTCGTCGAGCCGGACCACGTCGCCGGTGCGGAGCCACCCGCCGGGCAGCAGCTGCTCGGCGGTCTCCTCCGGGCGCCCCCAGTAGCCGGAGAACACCTGCGGGCCGCGGATCAGCAGCTCGCCCTGCTCGCCGGGGGTGACCTCGCGGGTGGGGTCCTCCTGGTCGACGACGCGGACGTCGGTGCTGGGGAACGGCAGGCCGAGCGCCCCGGGCCGGCGCGCGGGGGACAGCGGGCTGCCCAGCGCGACGGGGGACGTCTCCGTCATGCCGTAGCCCTCGACGACGAGCCCGCCGGTGACCCGCTCCCAGCGCGCGGCGGTGGCGGGGGACAGGGACATGGCGCCCGAGATCGCGTACCGGAACGAGGTCAGGTCCGCGCCGCGCGCCTCGGCGGCCGCCGCGAGGCGGTCGAGCATCGGCGGGACCGCCGGCAGGAACGTCCCGGGCCGCCGGCGCTGCGCGTCCAGCACCGCCTCGGGGTCGAACTTCGGGAACGCGACCAGCGTCGCGCCGATCCGGGTGGCGTAGGTCAGGCAGAGCGTGAGGCCGAACGCGTGGAAGAACGGCAGCACGCCGTAGATCGTCTCGGTGCCGGGCTGCGCCTGGGTCCACGCCTGGCCCTGGACGGTGTTCGCGACCAGGTTCCGGTGGGTGAGGACGGCGGCCTTCGGGGTGCCGGTGGTGCCGCCGGTGTACTGCAGCAGGGCGACGTCGGACGCGACGGGCAGCGGGTGGTCGGCGGGCAGCGGCGCGGCGCCGGCCACGAGGCGGTGCCACACGGGGGTGCCGGCCGGCGGCGTGGCGCGCAGCGCGTTCCGGGTGCGGCGCGCGGCGGGCACCGGCAGCCGCAGCGCGAGCCGCTTGAGGGCGGGCAGGTCCGCGGACACGTCGACGGCCACGACCGTGCGCACCGCGGTGCCGGGCTGCGCCTCGAGCGCGGCGGGCACGGCCTTCTCCCAGACGAGGGCGACGGTGGCGCCCGAGTCCGCGAGCTGGTGCCGGAGCTCGCCGGCGGTGTAGGTCGGGTTGTGCTCGACGACGACGGCGCCGAGACGGAGCGTGGCGTAGAACGCGACGACGTGCGACGTGCAGTTGGGCAGCGCGAGCGCGACGCGGTCCCCGGCGCCGACGCCCAGGTCGCGCAGCGCGGTGGCGGCGCGCGACACGGCGTCGGCGAGCTCGGCGTACGTGGTCTCCGCGCCGAGGAAGTCCACGGCGACGCGCTCGGGCCACGTGGCGGCGGCCCGGTGGAGGGCGGTGGGCAGCGGCTCGTCCGGCACGTCCACCACCGGGGGCACCCCGGGTGCGTAGGAGGAGTGCCACGGTCGTGCGAAGTCGGTCACGGTCACACCGTAACCTACGCAGCCGTAAGTTACGCGTCCGTAGCCAGGATTCACAGGTTCGACGAGCGCGGGCCCCAGAGGTTGATCCCGGCGTCCACGGCGTGCCGGTCGATCTCCGCGAGCTCGTCGTCGGTCAGCGGCGGGCCGTCGAGCGCGGCCAGGTTCTCGTCGAGCTGCTCGGCGGTCCGGGCGCCCAGGGCGACCGAGGTCACCCGCGGGTCGCGCAGCACCCACGCGATCGCGAGCTGGGCGAGCGACTGCCCGCGCGCCTGCGCCACCCGGGCCAGCGCCCGCACCCGGGCCAGGTTCTCCTCGCTGAGGTACTCGGGGCGCAGCGGGCCGCCGCGCGCGGCGCGGGAGTCCGCCGGCACGCCGCCGAGGTACCGGGACGTCAGCATCCCCTGCGCGAGCGGCGAGAACGCCACCACGCCGAGCCCGCCGTCCGCCGCGACGTCCAGCAGGCTCGCCCCGCCGGCGTCCGCGTCCGGCTGCTCGACCCAGCGGTTCAGCATCGAGTACGACGGTTGGTGCAGGGTCAGGGTCAGGCCCATCCCCGCGGCGACCGCCAGCGCCTCGCGGGTCCGCCGCGCCGAGTACGACGAGATGCCCGCGTACCGCGCGCGCCCGGAGTCCACCGCCGTCCTCAGCGCCCCGATCGTCTCCTCCAGGGGGGTGCTCGGGTCGAACCGGTGGCTGTAGAACACGTCCACGTGGTCGAGCCCCAGCCGGCGCAGCGACTGGTCCAGCGACGCGAGCAGGTACTTCCGGGACCCGTGCTCGCCGTACGGGCCGGGCCACTGCCGGTAGCCGGCCTTCGTGGCGACCAGCAGCTCGTCGCGGTACGGGGCGAGGTCGGTCGCGAGCAGCCGGCCCACGGACTCCTCGGCCGCGCCGGGCGGCGGTCCGTAGTTGTTCGCGAGGTCCAGGTGGACGACGCCCCGGTCGACGGCGCGCAGCACCAGGGCGCGCTGGTCGGCGTACGGCGTCGCGTCCCCGAAGTTCTGCCACAGCCCGAGCGTGACCTCGGGCAGGTCGAGGCCCGAGCGGCCGGCGCGGCGCAGGGGGAGGCGGTCGTGGCGGCCCGGGTCGGCGACGTGCATGCCCCCGACCGTAGCGGCGCGCGCGTCAGTCGACGACGCGCAGCCGGATCGTCTCGGGCCGCGCGCGCAGCGCCTCGACCACCTGGCGGTCGACCGCCACGGCGTCGGTCACCACGTACCCGACCTCGCCGCGCGTCGCGAGGAGCTGGCCCTCGATGTTCGCGCCGTGCTCCGCGAGGGTGTTGTTGACCGCGGCCAGGACGCCGGGGACGTTGCGGTGCAGGTACGTGAGCCGGTGCACGCCGGGGCGGTGCTCGAGCGTGAGGTTCGGCAGGTTGACGCTGAGCATCGTGGTGCCGGTGTTCATGAAGTCGCGCAGCTTGTTCGACACGAACTGGCCGATCGCCTCCTGCGCCTCCTCCGTGGAGCCGCCGGTGTGCGGGGTGAGGATGACGTTCGGCAGCCCGCGCAGCTCGGACTCGAAGGGGTCGCCCTTGCGCTTGGGCTCGACGGGGAACACGTCCACCGCGGCGCCCGCGACGTGCCCGGCCAGCACGGCGTCCCGCAGGGCGGCGTAGTCGACCACGAAGCCGCGCGACAGGTTGAGGAAGATCGCACCCTCGCGCATCCGGGCGAACTGCTTCGCGCCGAACAGGCCGGCGTTGCCGCTGCGGCCGTCGACGTGCAGCGTGACGATGTCCGCGACGTCGAGCAGCTCGTCCAGGGTCTCGGCGCGGCGCGCGTTGCCCAGCGCGAGCTTCTCGGCGGTGTCGTAGAACACGACGGACATGCCGAGGTTCTCCGCCAGCACGGACAGCTGCGTGCCGATGTTGCCGTAGCCGACGATGCCGAGCGTCCGGCCGCGGACCTCGTGCGCGCCCTCGGCCGACTTGTTCCAGACGCCGTCGTGCATCGAGCGGTCCAGCACCGTGAGCCGCCGCGTCAGCGCGATGATGTCCGCCAGCGCGATCTCGACCACCGAGCGGGTGTTCGAGAACGGGGCGTTGAACACCGCGACCCCGCGCGACGCGGCGGCGTGCAGGTCGATCTGGTTGGTGCCGATGCAGTACGCGCCGACCGCGACCAGGTCCGGGGCGGCGTCGAGCACCGCCTCGGTGACCTGGGTCTTGGACCGGATCCCGAGCAGCTGCACCCCCTGGAGGGACTCGACCAGCTCGGACTCGTCGAGCGCGCCGGAGCGCGTGACGACCTCGTAGCCGGCGGACTCCAGGATGGTCCGGGCCTGGGGATGCAGGTTCTCGAGCAGCAGGGCGCGTGGCACGCCCCTATGGTGCGCCTCGCCGCCCGGGGCACCAAGCCGGTCCCGACAGACGGACAGCGCGGCGGGCGGCGGGGCGCGCGACGGGGCGCGAGGCGGAGCGGGAGGTCAGGCCGGGTCCCACCCCGCCGGCAGCGGGCGGGAGTGCACCACGTGCAGCGCCTGGGTGGGCCGGGTCATCGCGACGTACAGGTCGCCGGCGCCGCCCTTGAGCACGTCGGCCGGCTCGACCAGCACGACGACGTCGAACTCCAGGCCCTTGCTCTGCGTGGGCGTCATGAGCGTCAGGGGCGCGTCCAGGTCGGGCACGCCCGCGCGCGTCGCCCCCGCGCCGGGCAGCGCGGCGGCGAGCGCGGGCACCGCCTCGGGCGCGGCGATGACGGCGACCC
>JAEWGQ010000254.1 GCA_023388235.1 Actinomycetes bacterium
GCGTTCATCGCGACCACCACGATGAGGACGGTCAGCCCGAGCATCACGCGGTGCGACCCCAGCACGACCCCGTCGATGGGGAGCTGGTAGAGCTGCACGCCCTGGGACGCCATGACGAACGCCGCGAGCACCTGCCCGACCAGCTTCGTCATCCAGTCCAGGTCCCAGATGTCGTCGGCGACGCCGAGCGCGCACACGATCGTCGCGGCCGCCGCGATGCCGATGATCGGCTCGGGGCGCGCGAACACCGCGTCCAGGAACGGCAGCCGGCTCGCCATCGCCAGGCCGACCAGCAGCCCCGCCCACATCGCCAGGCCGCCCAGCCGGGGCGTCGGGATGGAGTGCACGTCCCGCGTCCGCACCGCCGTGATGGCGCCCCACCGCAGGGCGCACCACCGCGCCACCGGCGTCAGCAGGTAGGTCGCCGCCGCGGCGATCAGCAGGAGCAGGAGGTACGCCCTCACCGGCCGGGGTCACCCACCACGGGCGCGACCTCGCGGAGCCGCTCGAGGCTGATCGCGCCCTGGCGCACGACGCGCAGCTCGTCGCCGGTCGCGTCCACGATCGTCGAGGCGACCTGGCCCGGGGTGCGGCCGCCGTCGAGGTAGGTCTGCACCCGGTCCCCGAGCTGCGCGACCGCCTCGCCGACCTCGAGCGCCGACGGCTGCCCCGTGCGGTTCGCGCTCGACACGGCCATCGGGCCCGTGCGGCGCAGCAGCGCGAGCGCCACCGGGTGGTCCGGCACGCGCAGCGCCACCGTGCCGTGCGTCTCCCCGAGGTCCCAGGCGAGCGACGGCTGCGCCACGAGGATCACGGTCAGGCCGCCGGGCCAGAACGCCTCGGCGAGGTCGCGCACCGCGGCGGGCACGCCCATCGCGAGGCCGTCCAGCGTCCGCACGTCGGGCATGAGCACCGGCGGCGGCATCTGCCGGCCCCGGCCCTTCGCGGCGAGCAGCGCGGCGACGGCCGGCGGGGTGAAGGCGTCCGCGCCGATGCCGTACACGGTGTCGGTCGGCAGCACCACGAGGCCGCCGCGCGACACGGTGTGCACCGCGGCGTCGAGGGAGGGGCCCCAGGTCGCGGGGTCGGTCGCGTCCAGCACGGTCGGATCGGTCACGGCTGCGAGTCTCCCACGGCGGCCGGGACGCCCGGGGCCGCACCGGCGGCGCGCCGCCGCGCGACCAGCATCCGGGGCCGGCCCGTCAGGTCCGGGCGCGTGGCGACGTCCTCGAACGCGCCGGTCGCCTCCGCGGCCGCCCGGGCGGCGGCGTCCTGCACCTCCGCGTGCTCCATGACCAGCAGGCCGCCCGGCACCAGCAGGCGCGCGGCCGCGGCGAGCACGGCGCGCGGGACGTCCAGGCCGTCGGCGCCGCCGCCGTACAGCGCCAGGTCGGGGTCGTGGTCGCGGACCTCCGGGTCCACCGGCACCGCGTCCGGGGGGATGTACGGCGGGTTCGACACCAGCACGTCCACGGTCCCGTCCAGGTCCGCCAGCAGGCCCGGGTCGCGGACGTCGCCCAGCTCGACCCGCAGGCCGCCGCTGCCGGACGCGCCGGCGTTGTGCCGGGTGAGCCCCACGGCCTCCGGCGAGGCGTCGACCGCCACGACGCGCGCGCCCGGCACCTCGGTGTCCACCGACAGCGCGATCCCGCCGGCCCCGCAGCACAGGTCGACGACCAGCGGCGTGCGGCCCTCCCCCGCCACGCGCGCCGCCTCGTCGACCGCCACCTGCGCCACCGTCTCGGTCTCCGGCCGCGGCACGAACACCCCGGGCTCCACCCGCAGCGTCAGGTAGCGGAACACCGTCGACCCCACGATGTGCTGCAGCGGCTCGCGCTGCCGGCGCCGGTCCACCAGCGCGGCGAACTCCTCGGTGAACCCGTCCGGCACGGGCGGCGCCAGCACGAGGTCCAGCCGGGGCAGGCCGAGCGCGTAGGCGGCCAGCGCGGTGGCGTCGTGCCGGGGCGAGCCGACGCCGGCCTCCGCGAGGACGCGCGCGGCGCCCTCGACGAGCGTGCGCATCGTCGGGGCGGTCATCGCGGCCGGGCCTCCCCCGCGGCCGCTCCGGCCGCCGTGCCCGCCGCCGCCAGGCGCGCGGCCTCGTCGGCGTCCACCGCGGACTGCACCACCGGGCCGAGGTCCCCGTCCAGCACCGCGTCGAGGTTGTACGCCTTGTACCCGGTGCGGTGGTCCGCGATCCGGTTCTCCGGGAAGTTGTAGGTGCGGATGCGCTCGGAGCGGTCCACCGTCCGGACCTGCGAGCGCCGGGCCTCGCTGGCCGCGGCCGCCGCCTCCTCCTGGCGGGCCGCCAGCAGCCGGGCGCGCAGCACGCGCATCGCCTGCTCGCGGTTCTGCAGCTGGGACTTCTCGTTCTGCATCGACACGACGATGCCGGTGGGCAGGTGCGTGATCCGCACGGCGGAGTCGGTCGTGTTCACCGACTGCCCGCCCGGCCCGGACGAGCGGTACACGTCGATCCGCAGGTCGTTCGGGTCGATCTCGACCTCGCCCTCGTCCTCCACCTCCGGGAACACCAGGACGCCGGCGGCGGACGTGTGGATCCGCCCCTGCGACTCGGTCACCGGCACGCGCTGCACGCGGTGCACGCCGCCCTCGTACTTGAGGCTGGCCCAGACGCCGTCGGCGGGGTCCGTCACGGCACCGCGCGCCTTCACGGCCACCTGCACGTCCTTGTACCCGCCGAGGTCCGACTCCGTGGCCTCCAGCGTCTCGGTCCGCCAGCCGCGCCGCTCGGCGTACCGCAGGTACATCCGCAGCAGGTCGCCGGCGAACAGCGCGGACTCCTCGCCGCCCTCGCCGGCCTTGATCTCCAGGATCACGTCGCGGGCGTCGTCCGGGTCGCGCGGCACGAGCACCCGGCGCAGCCGCTCGGCGGCGCGCTCCTCGGTCTCGGCGAGCCCCGGGAGCTCCGCCGCGAACGCCTCGTCGGTCTCCGCGAGCTCGCGGGCGTCGGCGAGGTCCTCCGCCGCCGCGCGCCAGGCGGCGTGCGCCTGGGCGACCCGGCCGA
Organism: Actinomycetes bacterium; assembly: GCA_023388235.1. Classification (GTDB taxonomy): domain Bacteria; phylum Actinomycetota; class Actinomycetes; order Actinomycetales; family Cellulomonadaceae; genus Cellulomonas. The sequence goes on from JAEWGQ010000254.1 coordinate 3,029, forward strand.
GCTCGGCGTACCGGCGGCCGAGCGTGCGGGCGCGCGCCTGGTCGGCGTGCACCGCCGGGTCCGCGAGCTGCTCCTCGATCCGGGCGTGCTCGTCGAGCAGCGGCCGCGCCGCCGCGAACGGGTCGGTCATCGCTGTCTCCTCCGGGTGCCGTCAGGCGGTGTGCCGAGGACGACCGGCCCCGGACATGCGACGACGCCGGTGACCGCGGCCCGCGAGGGACCGCCGGTCACCGGCGTCGGGTCGGCTAGTTGGCCGAGCGCTTGCCGTAGCGCGCCTCGAACCGGGCCACGCGGCCACCGGTGTCGAGGATCTTCTGCTTGCCCGTGTAGAACGGGTGGCAGGCGCTGCAGACGTCGGCGCGGATCTCGCCGGAGGTCGCGGTGGAGCGCGTGGTGAACGTGTTGCCGCAGGTGCAGGTCACCTGAGTCACCACGTACTCGGGGTGGATGTCAGTCTTCACGGGTGTTCTCCTCGGGTTGGGCCTCCGGGTCGTGCGCACGAGCCGCGCACGTGAACCGCAGACCGACGGAACAGTCTGCCAGAACAGCGGGCGCCCGCGAAATCTTCCCGAGCGCGAGACGGAGCCGCCCGCGTCGGCCTACGGTCGAGGGGATGACCACGCGACGCGCTCCGCTGCTCCTGCTCCTGCCCGCCCTGCTCCTGGCCGCCTGCGGCTCCGGCGGGACGCCCGCCCCGTCGACCGCCCCGCCGGACTCCCCCGCGCCGGCGACGCCCACGGCACCGGCCAGCGCTCCCCCGCCCGCCTCCGCGGCGCCCGCCGCGGGCTGCACCGGCACGAGCGGCGGCGTCCCCGCGGGGGCCGGCTCCGTCACGAGCGTCGACCTCGACGGCGACGGCGCCCCCGACACCCTGTGGATCGCCGGGACGGACGCCGACCGCACCGTCGGGGTCACCACCGCCGCCGGGGCCACGCTCACCCACCCGATCGACCTCGCCGGACCGTCCGCGGCCACCGCGTTCGCCCTGCGGCCCGACCCGGCCGGCCCGGGCATGGTGCTGGTCTCGGACAACCGCGTGGCCGACCTGCTGCTCGTCCACGACTGCGCCCTCGTGGACGCCACCGACGCCCAGGGCGCCCCGTGGCGGTTCGACCAGGGCTTCGCCGGGCAGGGCACGGGCGTCGGCTGCCTCGACCTCGACGGCGACGGCGTCACCGACCTCGTGGGCCTGAACCTCGTCGACGACGCGCACGTGCGGCGGACCGCCATCCGCGTGCAGGGCACCGTCGCCTCCGCGGGCACCGAGGACGAGGTCGTGCTCGGGCCCGGGGACGACGCCGCCCGCGAGACCGCACGCGCGCTGACCTGCGGGGACCGCACCGCCGCGGCCGACGGCGTGCACGAGCCCGCGTGACGGTGCCACGGGGACACAGCGGGACGGACCACCCGGACGCTGCCACCTACGATGACGCCATGCTCCGCATCGGCCTGGTGATCGACGACGGCCTCGACCGCCCCGACGGCGTGCAGCAGATCGTCCTCACCCTCGGCGCGCGGCTCACGGCCCTCGGGCACGAGGTGCACTACCTGACGTCCACCACCACCCGGACCGACCTGCCGCACCTGCACGTGCTGTCGCGCCACGTCGGCGTCCGGTTCAACGGCAACCGCCTCGGCACGCCGCTGCCCGCCCGGCGCGCGGACGTCCGCCGGCTGCTGGACGCCGTGGACTTCGACGTCCTGCACGTGACGATGCCGTACAGCCCGGTGCTCGCCGGCCGGGTCGTGTCCGCCGCGCACCCGCGGACCGCCGTCGTGGGGTCGTTCGTCATCTACCCGCAGGACGCCGCGACCCGCTGGGGCATCCGCGCGCTCGGGCTGGCCGAGCGGCGGCGGCTGCGGCGGTTCGACGCCATCAGCGCCCTGTCCGAGGCCGCGCAGCAGACCGTCCGCGAGGCGTACGGCCGGACCGTCCCCGTCATCGGCGGGCCGGTCGAGCTCGGGACCGCGCCCGCCCCCGACCGCCCCGCCGACGACGACGCGCCCGTGCGGATCGTGTTCCTCGGCCGGCTGGTCGAGCGCAAGGGCCCGCGCGAGCTGCTCGCCGCCGCCGCCGCCCTGCACCGCGCCGGCACCCGCCGCCCCTGGACCCTCACGCTCGCCGGCCGCGGCCCCCTGCTCGACGAGCTGCGTGAGCGCGCCCGCACCGCCGGCATCGCCGACCGGGTCGACTTCCCCGGGTTCGTCCCCGAGGAGGACAAGACCGCCCTGCTCGCCGGCGCCGACGTCGTCGCGCTGCCCTCCACCGGCGGGGAGAGCTTCGGCATGTCCGTCGTCGAGGCCCTCGCCCACGCCGGCGGCGTCGTGCTCGCCGGCGACAACGCGGGCTACCGCACGCCGATGGCCGGCCTCGAGGACCAGCTCGTCCAGCCCGCCGACACCGCCGCGTTCGCCCGCACCCTCGCGCGCTGGGTCGACGACCCCGCCGCCCGCCGCGCGGTGCTCGCCCCGCAGCGCGCCGCCGCCGCCCGGTTCGACGCCGGCGTCATCACCGAGCAGACCCTCGCGCTCTACGCCGACGCCCTCGCGTCCCGCCGCACCCCCACCCCCTGACCCGCGCGCACCCGGCCATGCGCCCGCGCACCCGCGCACTCTCTCCCACGCGTTCGGAGCCTCCCGCGCGGGATCGAGGTGGTCCACGGAGGTCTCCGATCCCCGCTGGACACCACCCTGGACGTGCGGAGCCTCCCAACGTGACCGCGCACCGGCGGTCAGCGCTGGCAGTCCCACCCGCCCTGGGCCCGCCGGCGCCGTGGGCCCACCCGCTCTGAGCCCGCCCGCACCGTGGCCCTCCGCACCGTTGATCGCCGGCACCTTGCGGTCGCCTGCACCGTGCGGTCGCCGGCACCGTGCGGTCGCCGGCACCGTGGGTTCACCCGTTCCCACGTACACGGGCCACCCGCCCGGACCCACCGCACCGGCCCACCCGCCCGCACACCGGCGAGTGCGCGCCCTCGGGAGACGTCGGAGCCTCCCACGCGGGATCGAGGTGGCCCACGGAGGTCTCCGATCCCCCTGGACACCACCCTGACCGTTCGGAGCCTCCAAACGTGACCGCGCACCGGCGGGTCGGCGCCGGCTGGCCCGCACGCACTGGGCCCGATGCACACCGGCGAGCGCGCGGTGACCGCGGGGGACGTCGGAGCCTCCCACGCGGGATCGAGGTGGTCCACGGAGGTCTCCGATTACCGCTGGAGACCTCCATGGACGTTCGGAGTCTCCGAACGGGGCGGAGGAGCTTGGCGAGGCGGACGCGGACGTGCTGGCGGGCGGGAGCGCTTGGGGCGACGGGCGGGTGCCGGCCGGGCGGGCCGCGTGCTGGGCAGCGGGCCGGGCGGGGTGGAGACGGTGGCGGAGCCGGCCGCGGGGGACGGCGACGGGGCGGCACCTCCGTGAGGAAGTGCCGCCCCGTCGGGCCGGTGCCGGGGGTCAGTCGTCGGACTTGCCGCCCGGGCCGGGGGTGGTCTTCTGGACCTGGAGCAGGAACTCGACGTTGCTGCGGGTGTCCCGGAGCTTGCCGAGGAGCAGCTCGATCGCCTGCTGCTGGTCCAGCGCGCCCATGACGCGGCGGAGCTTCCAGACGATCTTGAGCTCGTCGGGGGCGATGAGGATCTCCTCGCGGCGGGTGCCGGACGCGTTGACGTCCACGGCCGGGAAGATCCGCTTGTCCGCGAGCCCGCGGGAGAGCCGGAGCTCCATGTTCCCGGTGCCCTTGAACTCCTCGAAGATGACCTCGTCCATCTTGGAGCCGGTCTCCACCAGCGCCGACGCGAGGATCGTCAGGGAGCCGCCGTGCTCGATGTTGCGCGCGGCGCCGAAGAACCGCTTCGGCGGGTAGAGCGCGGAGGCGTCCACGCCGCCGGACAGGATGCGCCCGGAGGCCGGGGCCGCCAGGTTGTACGCCCGGGACAGGCGGGTCAGCGAGTCGAGCAGCACCACGACGTCCTGCCCGAGCTCGACGAGCCGCTTGGCGCGCTCGATCGCGAGCTCGGCGACCATCGTGTGGTCCGACGCGGGGCGGTCGAAGGTCGAGGCGATGACCTCGCCCTTCACGGTCCGCTCCATGTCCGTGACCTCCTCGGGGCGCTCGTCGACGAGCACGACCATGAGGTGGACCTCGGGGTTGTTCGCGGAGATCGCGT
>JAEWGQ010000104.1 GCA_023388235.1 Actinomycetes bacterium
GGCCGGTGGCGGCCGGGGCCGCGGCGGCCCGGGCGGGCAGGGACGCGGGGCGGGCGGGCAGCGCGCCGGGGGTGGCGGCGCGGGCTCGGCGCTGAGGCATGGGGATCTCCGTCTTCTCGTCCGCCGCCCGGCGGTGGGCGGCGGCCCAGGGCAACAAAAAAGACCTGAGGCGCGCGGCGCGGTGCCGGTGCCTCAGGTCTTGCCTGATCCGCTCAGTGACAACCCTGGTGCGCCTGTTCTACGGCGCGGGCGCGCGCCGCGTCAAACGCCGCCGCGCACCCCGGGCCGGGGCGTGCGGCGGCGCTCAGCCCACGAAGATGCAGAACGGGTGGCCGGCGGGGTCGGCGTACACGCGCAGCGGCTCGTCGGGGTCGTCCCGGCGGTCGAGCAGCAGCCGGGCGCCCAGGGCGAGGGCCCGCTCGTGCTGCGCGTCGAGCGTCGCGGCGTCCGGGACGGTCATGTCCAGGTGCAGCTGCTGCGGGACCTCGGGACCGGGCCAGGTCGGCGCCGCCAGCTCGGGCACCTTCTGGAAGGCCAGCGGCCACCGGTCCTCGCCGCGCAGCACCAGCCAGTCGTCGCCGGCCGGATCGGGCTCGCCCGGGGCGGGCGGCTCGTCGCCCGGGCGGTACTCCAGGCCCAGCAGCGCGCGGTAGAACTCCGCCAGCGCGCGCGGGTCGGTGGTGTCCAGGACCGTCTGCACCACGCGCGGGTACGGCATGCCCTCGGCCATCCGCGGACCTCCCGGTCGACCGCGGCGCCACCCCGTGCGGCGCCGCTGCGCACCAGTGTGACGCGCGTCGCGGCGCCGGGCGCGGCGAGGCCGCCCGGACGGGTGCCGCGCGGTGCGCGCGACCCGTCCGGCACCGGGTCCTGCGACGACGGCGGTAGAGTGCACCAGCACGACGTCCCCGCCCGTGACCGCCCCCCGGCGCGCGGGCAGACCTCTCAGAGGGAGCACCCCCAGGTGACCACCCCCCGCCCTGCCGCGGTCATCGTCCTCGCCGCAGGCGAGGGCACCCGGATGCGTTCGACGACACCCAAGGTCCTGCACGCGCTCGCGGGCCGCTCCATGCTCGGGCACGCGCTCGCGGCCGCCCGGGCGCTGGACCCGCGGCGCACCGCCGTCGTGGTCCGGCACGAGCGGGACCGCGTCGCCCAGCACGCCCGCGACCTGATGCCGCAGGTCCTGGTCGCGGACCAGGACGACGTCCCCGGCACCGGCCGCGCCGTCCAGTGCGCGATGTCCGTGCTCGACGCCGCGGCGCAGGCCGAGGCGGCGTCCGCGGGCGACGGTCCCGGCGCGCCCGGCTCGGCCGCCGGCATCCTGGTCGAGGGCCCCGTGGTCGTGCTGGCGGGGGACATCCCGCTGCTCGACGGCGGCACCCTGGCCGAGCTGCTCGCGGCGCACGTCGCCGACGGCAACGCCGTGACGGTGCTCACCACCGAGGTGCCCGACCCGGCCGGCTACGGCCGCATCCTGCGCTCGCAGGACCCGGCGGACGCCGGCGACGTCGTCGGGATCGTGGAGGAGAAGGACGCGACCGACGCGCAGCGCGCGATCGCCGAGATCAACTCCTCGGTCTACGTGTTCGACGCGGCCGTGCTGCGCGGGGCGTTCAGCCGGCTCGGGCGCGACAACGCGCAGGGCGAGGTCTACCTGACGGACGTCCTGGCGATCGCCCGCGGCGACGGCGGCCGGGTGCGCGCGCTGCGCACCGACGACCCGCTCCTGGTCGAGGGCGTCAACGACCGGGCGCAGCTGGCCGTCCTGCGGGCCGAGATGAACCGCCGGATCCTGGACGACTGGATGCGCTCCGGCGTGACGGTCGTCGACCCCGCGACCACCTGGGTGGACGTGGACGTCGAGCTCGCGCAGGACGTCACCCTGCTGCCCGGCACGCAGCTGCACGGCGCGACCTCGGTCGCCTCCGGCGCCACCGTCGGGCCGGACACCACGCTGACGGACGTCGAGGTGCACGCCGGCGCGACGGTGGTCCGCACGCACGGGTCGCTCGCGGTGATCGGCGCGGGCGCCACGGTCGGGCCGTTCGCCTACCTGCGCCCCGGCACGGTCCTGGGCGAGCGCGGGAAGATCGGCACGTTCGTCGAGACCAAGAACGCCGAGATCGGCGCGGGCTCGAAGGTGCCGCACCTGTCCTACGTCGGCGACGCGACCATCGGCGAGGAGACGAACATCGGCGCCGCGTCGGTGTTCGTCAACTACGACGGCGTCCGCAAGCACCGCACGACCATCGGGTCCTACGCCCGCACCGGGTCGGACAACATGTTCGTCGCGCCGGTCACCGTCGGGGACGGCGCGTACACCGGCGCCGGGTCCGTGATCCGGCACGACGTGCCGCCGGGCGCGCTGGCGGTCAGCGCCGGCGCCCAGCGCAACATCGAGGGCTGGGTCGCCCGCTCCCGCCCGGGCACCCCGGCCGCCGAGGCCGCCGCCCGCGCCCGCGGGGAGGACGCCGAGCTGTCGCCGCAGGCCCGGGCCGAGCGCGAGCGCGCCGGCCGGGCCTCCGGCTCCGGGGTGTACTCGACCCCGCCACCGCACCTGCCGGACCACCCGGCCCCGCTGCCCGACGCCCAGCCCAGCACGGAGGACACCGCACGATGACCGGGATCGTCTCGCAGGACGGTGAGAAGCGGCTCGTCCTGGTCTCGGGCCGCGCGCACCCCGAGCTGGCCGCGGCCGTGGCGAAGAGCCTCGACATCGACCTGCTGCCCACCACGGCGTACGACTTCGCGAACGGCGAGATCTACGTCCGGTTCGCGGAGTCGGTGCGCGGCGCCGACGTGTTCGTGCTGCAGAGCCACGCGGCGTCGATCAACCAGTGGGTCATGGAGCACCTGCTGATGGTGGACGCGCTCAAGCGGGCGTCGGCCAAGACCATCACCGTGATCGCGCCGTTCTACGGGTACGCCCGGCAGGACAAGAAGCACCGGGGCCGCGAGCCGATCTCCGCCCGCCTGATGGCGGACCTGTTCCGCACCGCGGGCGCCGACCGGCTGATGAGCGTCGACCTGCACGCCGCGCAGATCCAGGGCTTCTTCGACGGCCCGGTCGACCACCTGTGGGCCATGCCGATCCTCACGGAGTACGTGCGGACCCGCGTGGACGTGCAGAACGTCACCGTCGTGTCCCCGGACGCCGGCCGCATCCGCGTCGCGGAGCTGTGGGCGCAGAAGCTCGGCGGCGGCCCGCTGGCGTTCGTGCACAAGTCGCGCGACATCCGCCAGCCCAACAAGACCGTGGCGAACCGCGTGGTCGGCGACGTCGAGGGCCGCACGTGCGTGCTCGTGGACGACCTGATCGACACCGCCGGCACGATCACCGGTGCCGTGCGGGTGCTCAAGGAGGCCGGCGCGAAGGACGTGATCGTCGCGGCCACCCACGGCGTGCTGTCCGACCCGGCGACGGACCGGCTGCAGCAGTGCGGCGCCCGCGAGATCGTGGTCACCGACACGCTGCCGATCCCCGACGAGCACCGGTTCGAGGGGCTGACCGTGCTGTCGATCGCCCCGCTGATCGCCCGCGCGATCCGCGAGGTGTTCGACGACGGCTCGGTGACCAGCCTGTTCGACGGCCAGTCCTGACCCGCCCCGCGGCGTCCGGCCGCGGTTTCGTGCCGGGCGCCCGCCCGGGTAAGATCGACCAGTTGCCTCGGCGAGGGATGTCGGACGGCCACCGGAGAGACCCGGTGCCATCCGGTCCGTGATCGACAGGGTGGAACGCCTCCGCGTGCCCGTCCCGCGCCCCGCGTCGAGGCCACCGCATCCGTACGCCACCGCCTTCGTCCCTGCTTGGAGTCACCGTGTCCGAGGTCAAGCTCGTCGCCACCGCCCGTACCGAGTTCGGCAAGGGCGCCGCCCGCCGCCTGCGCCGCGCCCACCAGATCCCCGCCGTCCTGTACGGGCACGGCACGGAGCCGGTGCACGTCGCGCTGCCGGGCCACGAGACCATGCTCGCCGTGAAGCAGGCCAACGCCCTGTTCGAGATCGAGCTCGACGGCACCGCCACGCTGGCCCTCGCGAAGGACGTCCAGCGCGACCCGGTCAAGAACGTCATCGAGCACGTCGACCTGCTGATCGTCCGCCGCGGCGAGAAGGTCTCCGTCGAGGTGCCGGTCACGGTCGTGGGCGAGTCGGCCGCCGGGACCATCCACATCGTCGAGACCCAGGCGCTGGCGCTCGAGGCCGAGGCCACGCACCTGCCGGAGCACGTCGAGGTCTCCATCGAGGGCCTGGAGTCCGGCACCTCGCTGACCGCCGGCGAGCTGACCCTCCCGCAGGGCTCGACGCTGGTGACCGACGCCGAGACGATCGTCGTGACGGTGACCGTCCCGACCGTCTCCGCCGAGGACCGCGCCGCGGACGAGGCCGAGGCCGCCGAGGCCGCCGCGGAGTGATCCGCCCGGCACGCACGCGCGTGCCGACCACGCTGGGGACGCCCGGTACCGTGCCACGGTGCCGGGCGTCCGGCATGAGGAAGGGAGTGGCGCCGCGATGAGCGACGGCTGGCTGGTGGTCGGGCTGGGGAACCCGGGGCCGCAGTACGCGGGCAACCGGCACAACGTGGGGCAGATGGTGCTCGACGAGCTGGCGCGGCGCGCGGGTGCGTCCTTCGGCTCGAAGGGCGGCGTGCTGTCCCGGCGCCCGCAGGCGGCGACGGCGGAGGTGCGGATCGGCACCGGCCCCGGCGGCGTGCCCGGCCCGCGCGCGGTGCTCGCGAAGCCGGCCACGTTCATGAACACGTCCGGGGGGCCCGTGGCGGCGCTGGCGCGCTACTACGACGTGCCGCCGGAGCGGGTGGTGCTGGTGCACGACGAGCTGGACATCCCGTTCGGCGACGTCCGGCTGAAGCTCGGCGGCGGCGAGGGCGGGCACAACGGCCTGCGGGACACCAGCAAGGCGCTGGGGACCAAGGACTACCTGCGCGTGCGGGTGGGCATCGGCCGCCCGCCGGGGCGGATGGACGCGGCGGACTTCGTGCTCCGGGACTTCGCGAAGGCGGAGCTCAAGGACCTGTCGTTCCTGCTGGACGACGCGGCCGACGCGGTCGAGCTGCTGGTCACGGAGGGTCTGGAGCGCGCGCAGCTCCGGTTCCACACCCGCAGCTCCTGACGCCGGCGCGCCCGCGCGCCCGAGGCCGCCACCGCGGCGCCGTCCCCCGGACGGCCCTGCGGTGGCGGCCTTCGTCGTGCCCGGGACCGCGTCCGCGCAGGTGGTGGCGACGGGCTTCGCCCAAACGGGTGCGAATGGGGTGAAAACGGACAGATAGGGCGGACCGGGGCAAACACGCTGATATAGCCTCAAGTCACACCAACGCCGCCCGGGGGGACCCTCATGAGCCTGCTCGACGATCACGACGTGTCGCGCTCCACCGAGCGCACCGTCGCGGCGGCGGGCGCGGCGTCCCCGGCGGAGCACGAGGCCGCCGAGCGGCGGCGTGCCGCCCGCGGCCCGCGCCTGTCCTGGGCCTCGGAGCGGCCGTTCGACGCCCCGCACGGCACCGCGGCCCCCTCCGGGTGGCGCAGCCAGCACGCGGCGTACCAGATCGAGACGCTGGCCCGCGACGTCGTGCTCGCCACCTCGATCCCCACGCTGCTGCTGTTCCTCATGCACGGCGTCACGCTCGTGCAGCTCACGTGGGGCCTGATGATCGGCCTGCTGTTCGTCGCGATGGCGGCGATCGAGCGCGGGTACGACCGGCAGGTCATCGGCGACGGGCACCTGGAGTTCGAGGCCGTGATCCGCGGCGGCGTGCTGAGCGCGGCCGGGCTGGCGCTGCTCGCCGTCGGCCTCGACGTCGAGGTGCCGCGCACCATCGTGTTCCTCGCCCTGCCCCTGGTCGTGCTCGTGCTCATCACGGCGCGGCACCTGGCGCGGCGCGGGCTGCACCGCCGGCGCGCCGCGGGCGAGTCGATGCGCCGCACGCTCGTGGTGGGCGACGCGTCCTCGGTCACCCAGATCGTCGACGACCTGCGCGCCCTGCCGCAGTACGGCTACCAGATCTCCGGGGTGTGCGTGCCCTCGTTCGACGGCCCGCTGCCGCCGCTCGGCGTGCCGGTGCTCGGCACCGTGTCGGACGTCGTGCAGGTCGCCGTCGACGGGCTGTACGACGTCGTCATCGTCACCGGCTCGGAGCTGTCCGGGCAGGCCCTGCGCCGGCTGTCCTGGGCGCTGCAGCGCACGACGGCCGAGCTGGTCGTCGCCCCGGGCATCGTCGAGGTGTTCGGGCCGCGGGTGACGCTCGAGCCGACCGCCGGCCTGTCGCTGATCCACGTGAACGCGGCGGAGTCGCGGCGCTCGCGCATCATCACCAAGCGCGCGTTCGACACCGCCTTCGCGCTCGGCGCCCTGCTCGTGCTCGCGCCCGCCCTGCTCGTGGTCGCGGTGGCCGTGCGGCTCACCAGCCCGGGTCCGGTGCTGTTCCGCCAGACGCGGGTCGGCAAGGAGGGCCGCGAGTTCACGATGCTGAAGTTCCGCACGATGGTCGTGGACGCGGAGGCGAAGCTCGCCGAGCTGCGCGCGGCCAACCAGGCGGACGGCCCGCTGTTCAAGATGGACCGCGACCCGCGCATCACCCGCATCGGCCACTTCCTGCGCAAGCACTCCCTGGACGAGCTGCCGCAGCTGATCAACGTGGTGCGCGGCGACATGGCGCTGGTCGGCCCCCGCCCGCCGCTGCCGTACGAGGTCGCGCAGTACCGGGAGTCCGCGCGCCGCCGGCTGCTGGTCAAGCCCGGCCTGACCGGGCTGTGGCAGATCAGCGGGCGCGCCGACCTCGCGTGGGAGGAGGCCGTCAAGCTCGACCTCCGCTACGTGGAGAACTGGTCGATCGCGTTCGACCTCATGATCCTGTGGCGCACCCTCTACGTCGTCGTGAGCGGGCATGGCGGGCGGTGACGGGGTCGCGCTGGCGCACGACTACGCCACGCAGCGCGGCGGTGCGGAGCGCGTCGCCCTGGTGATGGCCCAGGCGTTCCCCGGCGCGCCGATGTACACGACCCTCTACCACCCGGCGGGCACGTTCCCGGAGTTCGCGCCGCTCGACGTGCGCACCAGCCCGCTCGACCGGGTCGGGCTGCTGCGGCGGCACCACCGGCTCGCGCTGCCGCTGCTCGCGCCCGCGGTGCGGGCCACCCCGATCGAGGCGGACGTCGTCCTCGCGTCGTCGACCGGGTGGGCGCACGGCTTCCCGGCCTCCGGCCGCAAGGTCGTCTACTGCCACGCCCCCGCGCGCTGGCTCTACCAGACCGACCGGTACCTCGGTCCGGGCCGGGGGGCGCAGCGCTGGGTGGCCGCCCGGGCGCTCGGCGCGCTGGCGCCGGGGCTGCGGCGCTGGGACCGGGCCGCGGCGGCCACCGCCGACCGGTACCTCGCCAACTCCACCGTGACCGCCCGCGCCGTCCGCGAGGTGTACGGGATCGAGGCGGAGATCCTGCCGCCGCCGCCCGCGATGCTCCCGGCCGGGCCCGAGACCCCGGTGCCGGGCGTCGAGCCGGGGTTCCTGCTGTGCGTCGCGCGGCTGCTGCCCTACAAGAACGTCGACGTCGTCGTCGAGGCGGTCCGCCGCAGCCCCGGCGTGCGGCTGGTCGTCGTCGGCGACGGGCCCGAGCGGGCCGCGCTCGCCCAGCGCGTCCGCGACCTGCCGCGGGTGCACCTGGTGGGCCGGGTGGACGACGCCCACCTGCGCTGGCTGTACCGCAGCTGCGCGGCCCTGGTCGCGGCCTCGTACGAGGACTACGGCCTGTCGCCGCTGGAGGCCGCGGCGTTCGGCCGGCCGACCGTGGCGCTGCGGGACGGCGGCTACCTCGACACCGTCCGCGACGGCGTGACCGGGGAGTTCTTCGACGCTCCCGACCCCGACCTCGTCGCCGACGCCGCCGCCCGCGCGCTCGCCCGCACCTGGGACCCCCGCGTGCTCACGGCGCACGCCGACGACTTCGCCGCGCCCCGGTTCGTCGACCGGCTGCGCGCCATCGTGCGCGAGGAGCGCGCCCACCCGGTCGCCGGCGGCGTCCGGCCCGAGCCCGTCCCCACCGAAAGGCGCCCCCGATGACCCTCCAGGAGATGTTCCGGACCATCTGGTTCGGCAAGTGGCTGGTCCTGGTCTCCGTCCTCGCCGCCCTCGGCGGGGCGTGGCTGTACGTCGACGGCCAGGAGCCCGAGTACGCGAGCGAGACCACCGTGCAGATCGTGGACGCGGAGACGCTCGCCGCGGCCGGCGTCCGGCTCGAGAGCGACCCGGCGCTGGTCACCGGCGACGCCGTCACGACCTCGGCGGCGACGGCCCTGGGCGACCCCGGGCTGGCCGACGACCTCGCCGCGCGCACCGACGCCGAGTACGACCAGGAGAGCCCGAACAACGTCGTGATCTCCCAGACCGGCCTGGACCCCGAGGGCGTGGTGGACGGCGCCAACGCCGTCGCCACCGCGTACGTCGCGGCGCTGCAGGCCCAGTTCGACGACGCCACCGCGGGCATGCAGGAGCGGCTCACCGAGCTGGCGACGAGCATCGACCAGCAGCAGAAGGCGATCACCGAGACGCGGCGCGCGGCCGCGGCGGCAGCGGCGCTCGCCGGCCCGGCCGCCGCGCAGGTCGACCCGGTGGAAGGCCTGCTGGAGGCGCAGTACGCCACGACGATGGACCAGTACCAGACGCTGTCGGGGCAGCTCACCCAGGCGCAGCTGCTCGCGTCGCCCGCGATGATCCTGCGCAACGCCGTGCACGGCACCCTGATCAGCGTGCCGCCGTCGCTGGTCTACGCGGTCGCTGGCCTGGCGGGCCTGCTCCTCGGCGTCGGCCTCGCGGTCGTCCGCCGCGGCCTGGACACCCGCGTCCGCACCGCGGGTGCCGCCCGCCGCAGCGCCGGCGCCCCCGTGCTCGCCCGGCTGTCCGGGACCGCGGCCGCCCTGCGGTCCTCCGAGACCGAGGGCACGCTGCCCGTCGCCCGTCGCGAGGCCACCGCGTACACCCGGTCGGTGCGCGAGCTGCGCACCGCGCTCCAGGCGGCCGTGCAGAACGACTCGGGCACGGCGGTCATCGTGGTGACGGCGGCCGACGTCGAGACGCCCCGCTCGTTCGTCGCCGCGAACCTGGCGGCGTCCTGGGCGCTGTCGGGCCGCAGCGTCGTCGTGCTCTCCGGCGACCTGCGCCAGCCGCGGCTCAACGCGCTGCTCCCCGCGGTCGGCGGCGAGCAGGCGACCGCGGCCGACGGCGGGACGGACGCCGCGGACGGCGCGGGCGCGCCGGCGGGGACCGTGGTGGTGCCCACCGCGATCCCGCACCTGTCCGTGCACCCCGCGCTGCAGACCGAGCTCGACCCCGCGGACTACCTGGCGTCCGACGAGGTGCGGAGCCTCGTCGACCGGCTGCGGCGCACCGCGGACGTCGTGATCATCGACGCGCCCCCGATGCTGGTCGCCGCCGACGCCACCATCCTCGGCTCGTACGCCGACGGCGTGCTGCTCGCCGTGACGATCGGCAGCACGCGGGTCGCGGCCGTCGAGGAGTCGGCCGACCGGCTGCGCTCCGCGAACGCCGCCCTGCTCGGGCTCGCGCTCGACGGGGTCGCCGAGCGGCGGCACGCCGCGTACGAGGCGACCTACGCGTACGCCGGCGCGGCGGCGGAGCCCGGCGCGGAGGCGCCCGCCGGTGCCGGTGACGGCGCGGCGGCGCAGGACGCGGCGC